>NZ_CASEGO010000032.1 GCF_949287625.1 uncultured Brachyspira sp.
TTTCAAAAATTTTATTTCTTCGTCTGTTAAATTAAAATCCATATTTTGATTATACCATAAATTAAAAAATTGACAAACTTAAAAATTTTCAGTATATATTAAAAAAAACTGCCCCATAGCTCACTACAAGACAGGCTTTTTATAATATTGATTGATTTAATTTATATTATTTCCAATTCCTTCTTTATATGTTTGAAGAGTAATAGCATTTTCTCCATCACTTACATCTTTTGCATTGTTAACAGTACCAGATACTGTTGCTTCATAAGGCTGATTTTGATTTAATGTGAAACCTGATAAATCAAATTTCCATTTATCAGCTATAGCATCAGTACCTACATCTAAAGTTACTCTCATAGCTGTTTCTATATCTGTTTTAGTTATTATTTGAAGATTGGCAATTTGAAATTCTTCATCTAATGTGTATGTTTGATTATCTGATATTCTTGTAAATAAGAATGTTAATGTATATTTAACACTCTTTGCTTTTTCAGCTTTTTTTATTTTTTCAATTCCAGAAGGAGATAATGATACTGTTATATAATCAGCAGTTGCAGGACTATATGGTACTGATATTGTATCTTGAGATAATGTAAAATCTGAAGGCTCTAATTGGACTGTTCCAGAAGTTGTAACTTTGTTTATTTCAACTTTGGCTTCATAGCTTGTACTAAGCTGAATACGTCCTGAAGTTTTTACTGTAGAATTATCAGTATCAACTCCTATACGAAATTCTTTATTAACACGATATACAGAAAATGTACCTATGTTAGGACTTGTAGGGGAATCATTCTTTCCTCCGCAGCTAACTGCAAATATTACTGCTGTTAAGCATAAAAGAAATTTGAATAATTGTTTTTTCATTTTAGTTGCTCCTTAAATATTTTTTATTTATAACAATTAAAGATTTTTTATCATCTTTAATAAGTTATCAAGTGTTTAAAGCATATCTATTCATATTAAATATATTTGCTCTTTATTCAATATTATTAATCAATAAAGTGATTACCTCATTATGGTTAGGTATGATTTTTATTTTCGCTTATGATACTGTAAAACTGTTTAGAGAACTTTTTTCTGTCAAAACAATTATTATCATAAGAATCGTATAAACTTAAAAGTATTAATGATAACAGCAATATACTTGCTTCATCAGTATTTAAATTACTCTTTTTATAATCATTTAATATAGTGCTTAAATAATTATCATTAAAAGTGTCTTTAAAATCAGCGTCATTGATATTAAATATTTTTTTCACTTCAGTGCATATAGAACTTACAAGCTCATCTTCTATATGATGTATGTTTTTTACAATATCTTTCATCTTCATAAATAACTCTTTGTTTTTTATTATTTTTGATAAGAAAAGTATTTCAAAAGATTTATTTTCAAAAATAATATTTTCTATCTCTCTTATTTCAAGTCCGTAAGATTTTAATTTTACTATCTCCCTTGCGATATCAAGATGCTCCATTATGTAGTATCTGCTTTCTGTTCTAATCATTCCTTTTTTCTACTCTGTATGCTGGAAGAAGCTCTTTATTATCCCATTCTCTTAATAAATTAATGCTCATATTCTTTATATTATTTTTTTCAAGAAGTTTTAAAAACTCTCCTATGGACATTAATCTTTTTTTGCTCCTTAAAATAAATGAATATTTTGGCAAAGTATATTTTTTGCTTTTTATAAAATAATGCAAATCAGAATGGTTTATATCTCTTTTAGCATTTGTATCTATATTGTTATTTTCATCTCTTCTAGCCATTTTATATTTACCTTACTTGTATAAAGTCAAAATTAAAAAGTTATAATCATAGAGCCGTTAGCTGTTTTTTTATTTAATTTATATTGATAGCCTAAATATTTATATTTTTCAGCTTGTCTTAAAACAACATATTTCAGAATAGGTTTGTTGTTCTTACTATGAAGCCCTCTTCCAAATACCACCTCCATATTAATACTTAAACTGTTTCCAAATAATATTTTTAATATGCATAATATCTTTAATAAATTTATGAAGCAGCTTCTTACTTCTTTTGCTCTTTTTCCATGCAAGTCAATAAATAAGTAAATGTTCATTATACAATCTCCTTAAATATTATTATTAATTTTTTTAATACCTTGCTATCATTAGATATAAACTTTTTTATACTAACTTTCATCATTTATAATTTTTTCACCGCCCCAAACTAATAAATAATTTGAAGCGGCTTACAGAAAAAATTTTATTTATTATTTTTTCTGATTAGGGTTCATCTGTTTTCCTCTATTGCCTTGATTCTTGTCATATGTAATATTTGTTCCAGATGTACCTTTGTTGGCATTTGAAATGTCAGCATTATGATTTGGTTTTTTACTCATAATTAACTCCTTATATTAATTTTTATATAAAAAGATATTTCACTTTTATATACTATTACTGATTACATAAACTCACTATCATTGAACCTCCTAAAGTTCTTTTTCTTAAGAAGTATTTTTTTATGTATCCTATTTTTTTGTATTTTTTTACTACTCTTATAACAACATGTATTAAAATCGGCTTATTATCTATACTGTGCAAACCTCTGCCGAATACAATCTCTATGCTATTAGAAAAATTATTATTAATTAATGTTTCTAATATACTTATTAATTCTAATTTTGTTTCTTTGGCACTTTTGCCATGAAAATCATATTTATTAAGCATAGTTCTCCCCCATTAATTATTGATATGTATATAAAAATAGGTTTTTATACGTTATGCGGTTTTAATTTTATTAAATTACAATGTCAGTTTTATTTAAGAATTTTCTGACATATTCTTTTTGATCTTTGCTTCCACTATTTAATATATCCCTTAGTTTTTCTTTTATATAATCATAATCACGCCATTGTTCACCGAAATTTATTAATTTATTACTAAATACCTTCTGAGCCTCATAAAAATTGCCGAGTCTTATATAGCATAAGTATTTATATATATCGCTAGGGCTGCCTGAATTTTCAAAACAATTCAAAGCCTCCTCATATTTTCCAAGTTCGTACAAACTCTTTGCTTCGTATTCTTTAAAATCATAACTATAAATAATAGATTCTGATTTTAAAAGCTCTGTAATTGAAGCTGCTATTTTTATAGTTTTTTCATATAATCCTTCTTTAAAATTTTTATCCAATATATCTTCGTAAATACTTCTTAAATATAATTTTTCAATTTTTTCCAAAGAATTAATATTATCTTTTATGCAGCTCTCTCCATTGTAGTTTTCAAATAGTTTTTCAAGACTATTGATAACATTGTCTTTTTTTTCTCTAGTCAAAGAATAAAAGCAGCAGTCAATCATAGCTAAAAAATAAAATCTTTCATTTCCTAACTTTTTATTAGAACATAAAGATACAATTTTGTTATGCAGATAATCTATATCTATAAATAAAGCAGACATAATAATATTATTTTCTTTTTTATAATACTCTGTTAAATTTATGTATATACTGCATAGCATTTCAATGTACTCTATAATATTAGAAACAGAATTATTCAATTCATATTTATAATACTGCTTTATTTCATCTAATATATTTTTATCCGAATCACTAGCTTTACTATATGCCGTATCAATATTATAAAGTATATATTCTTTTAAGCTATTATCATTTGTTTTGCGGTATTTATTATATTGATACTTAGCCAAATAAATATAGCCTTTATATGAGTTTTCATTGACTTTCAAATCCTCTGAAAATAATCTAAATCCATCATCATAATTTTCAATAGAGCATTGACATATACCTATATATATAAGTATCTCTTCTTCATATTTTATATAAAGTGCCTTATAATAAAATTCTAAAGCTTCTTCATATAAACATTTTCTAAGCATGTTATCTGCTTTTTCTCTGTACATATCTTTTATAAATATATCTTTATGCCAGTTAATAGCCTCAGTAAATATTCTCTTTAATTCATTTTCAGCATTATAACCTTTTTTCAAGTATTCAAATGCTTCTTCTAAAATATCTTCTCTATTTATATCAAGTTCAAAAATTAGATATTTTATCATTCCTTTCATATAGTAAAAAATATTACTATTGTCTAAAAACTCATTGCATTTATCTAAAGCCAAGTTATAGTATTTTAAAGATTTTTCCTTTAAATTATCTATCAATAAAAACTGAGCCATTTTTGTAAAAGAAGCTATTAAATGTATGCTTTCTTCTTTAGAAGCATTATTGTTTGTGTATAAATATTTTGAATAAGATTTAATATGGTAGTCTTCTTGAATATTATTTACACTTTCAATATACTTCTCATTATCTCCTATTTCATAATAGAGTAATGAAATATATATGCTGCAGTATTGAAAATTATCGATACCTTGAAAAAGACTTAAAGCCTCATCATATTTTTCATCTTTATATTTAATTATAGCTGAGTAATATAAGCACTCATTCTTATAATCATTTAAATTTTTTAATAAATCTTCTAAAATTTTTTTATAATCTTTATGTTTTATACCATGATAATATTTTCCATCAGCTTCAATATCTTTCAAAATTTTTTCGTAATATTTTATTCTACATTCAATATTATCTAGTGCTTCATTAAAATATTTGATGCTTTTATCATACTTTGAAATTCTTAAAAAGAATTTTCCAGATTCTATCAAATATTTTACTTTCATATTATAAGTATTACAGTCTTCATTTGATAATATGAATAAAGCTTCATACGAAAACATAAAATGTCTTTCTATAATATCATCACTAATTCTATAATCTTTATTAAATAATTTGATATTAGAATTAACATAATCAATATCTATATTAATATCAATTACAGCTCTGTACTCATTATGCAAAGAAGTAATTATATTTTTAAAATCCTCCGTATTTCCAATTTTGTATTCTCTGTATATAAAAATTTCTATAATAAAGCATAAATAGTTTTTATAGCTAAAATTATCAGTATTTAAGTATTCTTTTATTTTTTCTATCCATTCTTGAGGCATAGGAAGTATAGATTGAAAAATACTTAATAGACTGCATTTATAAATGGAATTATCACTATACAAATTCAATGCTTTTTCCATATACTCGGCTGCCTCCCTAAACTGATAAAAACATCTATTTCCAAGATAATAATATATTAAGCTTTTTTCTTTATCATCTTCAAATAAATTTATAGCCTTATCAAAGTATTTTTTTATATTCTTAAATCTTTCTTTATCATTACGCTCTTTATAATATACAAAATAAAATCTGCATATATTAAATAGAAGTTTATGGTCTTCGTATACTTTTTCATCAAGCGATTCTATTATTTTTTGAATTTTAAAACTTATATTAGATTCTATATCATAATCACTGCGATTATAACTAAACAAATTATTAGAATCTTTATTATATAAAGAAGTATAATTTTTTAGATAACTCATTTTCAAAAAGTATAGAATCATTTTATTAAGTAAATATATACTTGATTCATTATGCTTTCCATAAACACCTAATAAATGATATAAAGTTACTCTATGCAAATCAAAGTCATTGAACAATATATCAATTAATTCTTTCACAGCCTCATAATCATCTGCACCATATAATCCTTTGTATATATTATCTATAGCATATTTTACATCATTTCTGTTTAATGCTATAACAGCAATTTTTAAATATGCATTAGAATATTTACTATCCAATCTAATAGCTTCTGATAAATCATCAAAAGCATCAATATCTTTTTTGTTTGAATAGTAACAGCAGGCTCTGTAATAGAAAGCGGCAGGATTTTCTGTTTTTAATTCTATTGATTTATTTAGATTATTAAAAGCATTTTCTTTATCGTTTAATTTATAATAACACATACCAATAAAGCAGTATATTTCAGAATCTTCATTATTCAATTTTAAAGCTTCATATAAAACTTCAAGAGCTTCTTTAAATCTTTCTAAATTATAAAGGCATTTGCCTTTAAAAATATAAATATTATTTTCACTATATCCTAGTTCAAAAGCTTTGCTAAAATCTTCTAATGCTGATTCAAATTTTTTTAGATTGAAATTTGATACCCCTTTGATATAATGAGCTTCTGCACTTTCATTATCAAGTTCTAATGCTTTATCAATATCTTCCAAAGCTTCTTCATGATTGCCTGCATCTTGTTTTTCCTCTGCAAATGATATTTTTTCTTTTATTTCCTCCTCTATCTTTTTTAAATCAAAAATTATATTTTCAATTTCTGCTATTGATTTACCGCTTAATAATCTTGCTATTTCATCAAGTATTATAAAATGATGATAGCAGTATAATGCATTTTCTTCGTCCATTTTATAAGGATTTAGTATTCCTTTGTATTCATCTTTATGCAATTTAGTTCTTAAACTATCATAAAGCTTATCTTTAATATATTCTTTCAAGTTTGGAAGTTCACATATTTCTTTTTCTATCAAATCAATTTTATATTTTATTAAACGTATGAAAGCACCATTTTCAAAAAAACTATTTTTTATAATTTTTTTAAGTTCTTCATCATCTACTGTAGTTTTATCTGATTCTATTTTTAAAGTTTCATTATACAAAGAGATTTTTTGTTTTTTATAAATTCCTTTTTTAAAAGATACTATATACATATCTTTTTTACCTTTTTTCATTGCCGCTTTAATAAATTCTTCTTTTGTTTCAGGTATTGGGTAGCTGCTGTTATTTATATTATATTTTATCATAAAAACCTCTTTGTTATCATCAATCTTTATATTTAAATTATAATGAATTAACGATAAAAAGACAATGAATAAATAGGGGTAATATTTTACAAAATACACAAATACAGATTAAATACACATATCAATACATTTATAGATACACTAATAAATACACTTAATAAAAATTCTATATACAATTTCAATATGACTATTCAAAATAATGATACTGTTTTTATAAGCTTGGATTTTACTTTACAATATTTAAAAAAATATAATTGTTTATATATTAAAGGTTCATACATAAGAATGATAAAAAGAATTCTAAAAATACTCAAAAAAATTATAAAGTTTTTACATATATATGAATTTTTTTTGCTTTAATTGAAATAACTTTGAAAAAAGTATATATTATTTGAAATTTAATTTGAAAGGTGAATTAATGAAAACAGCAGAAGAACTAATAAAGAAGCTTATGAAAAATCAAATGGACTATAATATATTCATAAAATTTAATTCAAAAACAGCAATTGAAAAAACTGCACTCACAAATTTGATAAGAAAAGCTATAAGCGATGGTTATATACAAAAAACTGACGGTAATTTGCTTAAAGTTACAAAAGAAGGAAGACAGTATATTAATAAATTGGAAGGTAAAGAAGAGGCACCAAAAACAGTAAAATCTGTTAAGGTAAATATTGATGTTAAAAATGCCAAAGAAGATTCTAAAATTATAGCTAAGGCTTATAATATAAAGCAGGATTTCAGCGAAGAATTAATTAAGTATGCTGAAAAAATAAATGAGGCTGCTGATTTTAATAACATAGAAGAAAATAGAATTGATTTAAGAAATTTAAAAACTATAACTATAGACAGTGAAAGTTCTAAAGATTTGGACGATGCTTTGAGTATAGAAAAACAAGATGATGATAATTATAAAGTTTATATTCATATTTCTGATGTAAGCCATTTTATAGAGCTTAATTCTCCTTTAGATATTGAAGCTAGAAGCAGGGGAAACTCTACATATTTGATTGATGAAGTATACAATATGTTTCCAGAAATTTTATCTAATAATGTAATTTCTCTAAATGAAAACACAGACAGATTTGCTATGACATTATTAGTTCATATTAATAATAGAGGAGAAGTATTATCTTCAGAAGTTTTTAAAAGTGTTATTAATTCTAATAGAAAATTATCTTATGATTATGCAGAGGATATTATAGATAAAAAATGCCAAGATGAAGATTGGCTTATGGTTTTAATTGATAATGCTTTAACTATAAAAAATCTATTATATAATAGAAGAAAAGAGGGCAGGGGAGTTGAATTTGATAATCAGGATATAAAAATTGTTTTAAATGATGACGGCATACCTATAGAGTTTTATGCAGAAGAAAAAAAACAATCTATGTCAATAGTAGAAGAATTAATGCTTTTAGCAAACAGCGAAATAGCAAAAAAGCTCTCTAAATATGACGGGGCAATATACCGTTATCATGGCGTTCCAGATGAATATCGATTTAATAATTTTAAAATACTAGCTCATAATAAAGGCTATGATTTAAAAGAACTTCCAGATAAAAGTTATGATATAAAAGAGTTTGTTGATAGGGTTAAAGGTAAGCAGGAAGAGAATTTGCTTATACCTGTTTTGCTTCGTTCAATGACGCCTTCGTCTTATAGTATAATAAATAAAAGTCATTTTGGTTTGGGGCTTGATTATTATACTTATTTTACTTCTCCTATTAGAAGATATGCTGATCTGCTTATACACAGAATAGTTAAGGATACTATTTTATCAGGCAGGGAAATTATAGAAGATAATTTAAAAAATATATGCAAAGATTCTATTGATAGTTTATCTATCCTCGATAAAACTTCAAAGAAAGCAGAGAGATACACAAGACAGATAAAAGCAGCCAGATATATGAAAGACAGATTAGGAGATGAATATTACGGAGTGATAAGTTCTATATCTCCAAAAGGTATTTATGTAGAGATAGAAGGTTTAGATATAGAAGGGTTTATAGAATCTATTTATATTGGTTCTAATTATAGATTTTATCAGGATATGCAAAGTGTTTATATAGACAAGATAAAGGCTTATGAGTTGGGCGATAAAGTAAAGGTATTAGTTGCCAAATCTAATGTAGAAAACGGCAAAATATTTTTCTCATTGTAGGATTTATCAGTATTAAAAAATTTAAATATTTTTTATAAAAAAAGCAGGGAATAAAAATATACTCCCTGCTTTTATTATTAATTATTTTTTATTATTAATTATTTTACTTTAAAATATTCTATTTCATTAATAATATCTTTACTCATATTTGATATCTCCAAACTTGAAGATGAGTTTTGAGTGGCTAAACTTGAGTTTTCCTGAGTAATATTATTTAATTCTTTTATTGCAACATTCATTTGTATTATTCCGTCCTCTTCCTGCATTATAGATTGAGATATATCCTGAAGTTCTATTTCCATTTCCTTTACCAAATCATTAATAGTATTTAATATAGAAGATGATTTATTTGCCGATTCATTTCCAATTTCTACTCTTTTTACAGTTTCATCTACAATGGAAGTGATATTATTTGCTGCCTCATTAACAGTCTGAGCTAAAGATCTAACTTCGCTTGCTACTATAGCGAATCCTCTTCCCTGTTCTCCAGCTCTTGCCGCCTCAACAGCAGCATTTAAAGCAAGTATATTAGTCTGAAATGCTATAGACTGTATAAGTTTGGTTATTTCAGATATTTTTTTACTTGATTCAGATATCTCATACATATGAGCAGATATTTCATTAACAGCTTCTACACCCGTAGTTGTAGTTTCCATTATTTTTGAACTTTTATCTTTTGCCTGCAATGAATTAGAACTCACTTCTTTTATAGAACTTGATAAAGACTGCATTGAACCTGTAAGTTCCTCTATAGCAGCGGCCTGAGTATTTGTTCTGTCAGATAAATATTCGCTGCTTGATGATATGCTTTCTATTTCTGCATTTATTGTGTTAAGATTTGACTGAAGTTTTGACACAACATTTCCTATAGTATTTTTCATATTATTTACATATGATACTAAAGAGCCTGATTTATCATTTTTATTATCATTATTTGAACTGTCTATAACAAAGTTTCCTTTAGACATTTGATCTATGCTATTCATAGCCTTATCAAGCATCTGAGATATAGGTATAACTACGAAGAATGCTAATGCTGTTTGTATTGATATTAAAATAATAATAACTAAAAGATATGCAAGCATAATATTTCTTATTCTGTTATTGATAGCATTCATATTTCCGCGTATTACAATCTTATAAGGAGTGTCTCTTAATGATTTTATAGTATACCATTCATTTCCTACTATCTGCATTATGGCCTTATTAGGATCTTCTAATGATTTTGCATCTTTAAATAGAGGTTCCTGATATACATTGTATTTGTCATTAAATATATATTCTTTATTTTGATGCGACATATAAAGTCCTGCTGAAGTCATTATATTTACCTGATTGTCGCTGATTACTTTTTTTGATATATTATTCATTTCTAAGAAGTCTATACCTATAACTCCTTTTAGTGAATTATTAGTGTATACAGCTAATGACAATGTTATACATATTCCGCCTGTATTTGCATCAACATAAGGTTCTGTGATAAAAATTCCATTTTTAGTTAGAGCCCCTTTATACCATAATCTTGAAGTTTGATCATAAGTATTAGGATAAGGACTTATACCATTAACAAAAAGCCCACCATCTCTGTATGGTATTTCATTTCCGTATAGTATATCATATATGTTTTTATTTGATTTTATTATGCTTTCAAGTGTTTTTCTTATATTTGTAAATGAGTTATCATTTGCCTCAAAATATCCTCTTAATGTATACATTATATCATATACTTTTTCCATTTCTACAGATAAAACTAGTTCAGTATTATCCATCTCTGTCAATGTATTTTTTATAAATTCATTGGTATATACAGTTTTATAAGCAAAAAACATAATAATATATGCTACAAGCAAGAAAACGGCGAAAGGAATAATTAATTTTAATAATAAAACTTTGTTGTTTTTCATAAAAATAACCTTAAAATAAATTACTCAAGTAGAAAGTATATAAAAAATTTTTTTTGTGTCAATTATATTTAATAAAATAACAGCATGGTAAAATATAATTAACCATGTAATATTATTATATATATAGCTTAAAAAATTGTCAATTTTTTATAAACTCTATGGTAAATTAATTATTTAATATAGAGTTTATTTCATCTTCTTTAAGATGTTTAAAAGAACCTTCTTTTAAGTCATCTAATAATATATCGGATATTCTTAATCTTTTTAATGTTATTACTTCAAATCCTATTTTTTGGCACATTCTTCTGATCTGTCTGTTTTTTCCCTCTGTAAGAATGATATGAAATGAGTTTTTAGTTATTCTTTTTAGTTTAGCAGGTTTTAATTTTTGTCCGTCTAAAGATATTCCATATTCAAGTTTTTTTAAAGCTCCGTCTGGTATACTATCATTAACTTTGACAAAATATTCTTTTTCGCAGTTTGTATTTTCACCTATTATTTTTTTAGAGAATACTCCGTCATTTGTAAGAAGTATAAGTCCGCTGCTGTCTTTATCAAGTCTTCCCACAGGATATATATTATTAAAATCATTTTTAATCAGATTATATATAGGTTTTCCCTCATTTTTATTTGAAGATACAACATATCCTCTAGGCTTATTTAATTTTATATATATTTTATCTTCTTTGTAGTCTTTTATATCACATTCTACCTTATCTTTTTCAGAAACCTGATATGCGGGATTCGTATTTATTATACCGTTTATTTTAACATTCCCATTTTGAATAAGTTTGTCGGCTTCTCTTCTGCTTGCGATATTTAATGATGCTATGTATTTGTTTAATCTCATTTTTTATTATTTTCATTATTTTCAAAAAAAATTATAAAATAATATTAACACAATATAAATTTTAATCAAATTTAAATAATTATTTCCTAAAATTATATTAGCATTATATCGATATAATAGTATGAGAATTTTATATTTTATAGTTGACAATTTTTGTTGATTATAATATAATGGTGCTAAGTTATTGGATATAATTGCTTAGCTATAAATATTAAGGAGAGTGCGCTATGAAATTCTATAGAAGTACGAGAGATTTTTCTCGCTACCTCATAATCATTTGTCTATTCATAAGCATATGTTCATTTGCTGTTTATGGACAAACTTCTAGTGTTTACATGGAAACTAGACTGCTTTACAACTTTGAAACATTAGATGAATGGCAGCCAATATCAAATGCTAGCCGTTTTATGTTTAGAGGTGATAGAACAAATGAAAATGGTGTTGTAATGAAATATCCTAATATGAGATTATTCGCTACAAAACCATATGGTATGGGTAACCAAAGCTATAATTCAACTAATTCATTATCAGTAAGTGTTTCTTTTTTCAGAAAATCTTATAACTTCTTTGACTTAGTTCCAACAGTACAAAAAATCATACCAGGAAAAGCTCAGACTTTTGATGTTTGGGTATGGGGTGGTAATTATGACTATACTATGGAAATGTTATTTGAAGACTATCGTGGTTATACTTATACATTGCCTTTAGGATCTATCAGATTTATCGGTTGGAGAAATATGAGTACAGCAGTACCATCTTTTATTCCTCAAGAAGAACCTTATGTACCTAGAGCAAAAGGTTTAAGATTTATGAATTTCCGTTTCTGGTCATCACCAGAGGAAAGAGCTGATAACTTTGTAGTTTTATTGGATTACTTCCAAACTGTTACAGATACATTTAGAGAAGCTTATGACGGTTCAGATATTGAAACTACATTAGGTCAGGAAGTTGGCGGAAGATCTTCTGAACAATATACAGAAGGCGGAGCTCAAGTAGTAGGTGAAGAAGGCGGTGCTGCTGCAGGAAATACTACTACAGAACAGACTCAAGAAGCGCAACAATAAGGTATAAGTAAGGAGAAGAATAATATGAAAAGATTAAGTATCTTGATAACAATGTTAATTCTAACTGTTGCATTCTTGTTGTTTGCCCAAGATGCGGCTCAAACAGGTGAGCAAACTACTCAAAATCAGCAAGGTGAAGATGGCAACAATTTTGTAACTGAAGCTATTACTAACTACTTGATAGATGATTTCGAATTTGCTAATACTTGGCAGGCTTCTATGCCTAGAGATTACGGTGTAGTTAGCATTATTCGTCGTGAAGGCGGTCCTGCTGATGTAGTAGCTGAAGGTGCTGAAAATAATAAATATATTTTGGGTGCTAAAGTAGAGTACTTCAGAACTGGTTATCCTTGGTTCTCTGTAACTCCTCCTAGACCTGTTAAAATCCCTGGCTATACTAAAGAACTTAGTGTTTGGGTAGCAGGCCGTAACCATAATAATAAAATGAGTTTCTACGTTTATGATATAAATGGAAAACCTCAGTCAGTTGGTAATGAAGCTCTTAACTTTATGGGTTGGAAAAACATAACTGTTCAAGTTCCTGCTAATATAGAACAGGAAGACTTTAGAGGTCAAGTAGAACAAGGTATCAGCTTTATGGGTATACATGTTAAAGTTGATCCTAGAGACTCTTATGGTAAATACTATATCTATTTCGACCAATTAATGGCTAAAACAGATATGTACTTAGAAACTTATAGAGAAGAAGATGATCCATTAGACACTTGGTAATAATTAAATAACAAATGAATATTAAAGGCGGAGTATTTTTTAAGTACTTCGCCTTTTTTATTTTTTATAACTTGAAATTAATACGATTATATATTAAACTATAAAAATATTATAAAGAATATTATTTAAATGAGAGTCCATTATGTCGGCTATAAATATATTATTGATTATTGGTTTTGTGCTTCTTGCTGTATATTCTATTACAACTAGAATAGTTAATAATAGGGTCGAAAAAGACAAAAAAGAAAATGTACATAATGATGATGAAAAAAATATTGAATAAAGTTTAAGAAAAGGGATCTTTATGTCAGAATTAGTTATATATATAATAATAGGTATAATATGGCTTATAGTGTCTCTCATACAAAAAGCACTTAAAAAAAATAAAGTAAATACAAAATCAAAAAATACAGTGAAAAATAATAATAAAAAAACTTATACTCATAAAAAAGTTAATAATAGTAATGAAGAGGAAATATTCAGAGAGCTTAAAAAGAATATGGAATCTTTAAAAAATTACAGTGAAGATACTTTAAGAAAAAATACAGAACATCAAAATGTATATACTTCTAATTATGAAACTTCAAATAATGACAGAGAAATGTTAGAACTTCAGAAAAAATATAATTCGAAAATATCTCAAATTAATAATATAAAAGAAGATGTAAGTAATAATGATTTTAAAGTATCAGAAAATAAAAGACATGTTAATCATATGCTCTCTTCATTAGATATAAAGAATGCTGTAATATATAATGCTATATTAGAACCAAAGAGAATTAACTATATGAGAAAATCAAAAATTAATTAAAATATACAGGCTTAAAATTATGAATTCATTTGAAGAATTAATATCTATAATAAAAAGATTACGCGGAGAAAACGGCTGTGCTTGGGATAGAGAACAGACTTTTGATAGTTTGATACCATGTTTTTTGGAAGAATCTTACGAGCTTGTTGAGGCTATAAATAATAAAGATTATGAGAATATTAAGGAAGAGCTTGGAGATGTACTTTTGCATGTAGTGTTTTTTTCGGAACTTGCAAGAGATGAAAACAAATTTAATATAGATGATGTTTGCAAAAATATCAATGAAAAACTTATAAGAAGACATCCTCATGTATTTGGAGACAGTGATGTTAAAGATGTTGATGGTATACTTAAACAATGGGATAAAATAAAGCAGACAGAAAAGAATAATTCAGGATTTAAAAGCGTTTTAGATGGCATTCCTAAATCACTTCCTATAATGGAAAAATCTTACAAGATGATGAAAAAAGCTGCTGGGGTAGGATTCGAATATAAGAATATTGATGATTCGCTTGCAAAAATAGATGAAGAGCTTTCAGAAGTTAAAGAGGCTTATAATGAAAAAGATAAAGAGCATTTGGAAGAGGAAATAGGCGATTTGATTATGACAGTTCTTGATTTTGCACGTATGAATAAAATTAATCCAGTGAACTCTTTAATAAAAGTTAATGAAAAATTCAGAAAAAGATTTAATTATGTTGAAAAAACAGCATATGACATGAATAAAAAACTAGAAGATATGTCATTAGAGGAGATGGATAATCTTTGGAATGAATATAAAAAACAAGAGAGAGAAAGATAATATCCGATTTTTTTAACAATAAAATAAAAAAAATAATATATTTATTATGTATATAAATAATAGAATTCTTATTTTGGTTTCTTATACTATTATTGCAAGAATTTTAAGTTTATATTATAATAATAATACACTAAACGATGGGGTTTATTTAATGGCTATTAATGCTAATTTGTACAAAAGGTCTAAACTATATGATTTACTTTCTAAAATAGTAAAGAAAAAAGATGATGAAAATTTTGATATGAAAGAAAATGTTGATAAGGCTTTGGAGTTAATAGATAAAAGTACAGAGGAAGAAGTTAATTATGCTGACAATAAAATAAGCTGTCTGCATTTAGCTGTTCAAACTGGCAGTCCTGATATAGTTGCTGCTTTGCTTGCTAAAGGAGCTGATGTTAATGCTATTAATGAAAGAGGAGTAAGTCCGCTTCATTTAGCTATTATTAAAAATCAGCCTGAAGAAATTATTAAAATACTTTTAGATAATGGGGCAGATTATAACAGAGAGGAGGCAAATTTTTCTGCTGTTATGCTTGCTGAAATAATGAATGCTCCTTATATGCATTTATTTAAAAAATAATTTTATTTTTATATAAAAAGAGCCTGTTTTATAAAAACAGGCTCTTATTTTTTGTTTAAGTTTTACTCAAATATTACCCTAGGTTTTTCATCAATATAATTTGCTGGTATGTTATTAAGTTTTTTTATCTGTGATATTAAAGCATCTCTTATATCATTTCCAGTCATAATAATATTTTTTCCTTTTCTTCCTATAGGATTGTTTTCGCTGTCAGTATATCCGTCTCCGCCGTCTAAAATATAATCAGACATTACTATATTATAATCTTTATTTTCTGTAATATCCTCTCCGTTTAATTTGGCAGATATCAATTCTCCTTCGGCACTATATACTATTTCAACGCCTCTTGAATACTGAAGAAAACCTCCGCCTCCTCTTTTTTTAGCAGATATTTTTATCATATCAAGCAAATCTTTTCCGTTTAATGAAAGAGTTACAGCCTGATTATTAAAAGGGAAGAATTCATTTTGTATTTTTCCCAAAGTAATATCTCCTGAAGGAAGAGATGTTCTTAATGCTCCTGAGTTTATTATAGCTATATCTATATTATCATAAGAATCAAGCACCAAATCGCAGGCAAAATTTCCTATAGCCATAGAATTAGTTCTTATTCCGTCTTGAGGAAGTTCAACAGGCAAAGTACCTATTCTTACATTAAACTCTTTATCAACAGTACCTTTCATCTCATCAATAAATGCAAGCATATCTTTATCCTGTTCTATATTCTGATCCATTAATACCAATTTATAATCAAAACCGCTTACAGTGCCGTTGCTAACGCTTAAATTAATATCTCCTAAATACTTTCCATAACAGCCAGTTTGTACTATAGGCGTACCATTTACAATATCAGCTTCTTGTAGTTCTGTATGGCTATGTCCTCCTATTATTATATCAAATGTATTAGGTATAGCCTCTGCTACTTTTTTATCCATTTCATAGCCTATATGACTTAATAGTATTGTAACATCATTAGTAGTATTAAGAGGTGTTTTTTTAATAAAATCTTTTAATGCCTGTATTTCATCTTCAAATACTAAATCTTTTACACTTGAAGAACTATAAACTGGTTCTGTAGTTGTTACTCCTATTACAGCAACATTAAGACCATTAACATTTGTAACTATATATGGAATAGCATAATAACTATTATCAGCTTTATTTTTTATATTGACAGAAAGTGTTGGAAATTTTCTATCTTTCATTATTTCTGTAAAATTATCAAGTCCGTAATCTACAAAGTGATTTCCTATAGTTACAGCATCTACCCCTATCATATTCATTATATCAACTTCATCTCTTCCCTGAAACACTGTAGAATAAACACTTCCAGTAATAGTATCTCCAGCATGAAGAACTAATACATTATCATTGGTAGATTTAACCTGTTTTATGTAAGAAGCTCTTCTTGCAGCTCCGTACATATAATTAGTTTCAGGCGGATTTACTTCTTTGTTTACAACTTTTTCTTCTTCATCTTTACCATGTGTATCATTCATGTGTATTATAGTAAGATTTCCAGTATTTCCAGTTTTTTTGGAAGATGAACAAGAAAATGAAAATAAAATAATTGTAACCAATATGAATGCAAATTGAAATTGTTTTCTCATATTGCTCTCCTTACAAAAGAAAAAATTTTATATTATTATTAAAATTATATACAATTTATTTTTGTTTTCAATACTATAGAAAATAATTACTGGATATTTTTATGAAATTTATTATATTTGGTTATTATATTAGATTAAGTTTTATACATGCGGAAAAATTTTATGGGCATTATTAAGAAGACAGATAAAAAAGAGAAGAATAATAAAACAAAAAAAATAGAAATAAGCAAAGAAGAACTTGAGGCAAAAGAGATACCATTACTTTTTAGTATCGTAAATTTTTCTTCAAATATTCCAATTTCTATGTATGCCGATACTATAGGAATAAAAACTGCCGAATCCTCATACAGAGGTGTAATGCACTCTGAAGTAAATAGAAATATAAGTGATGAATATCTTTTAAACTCAAAAAAATCATCAATAGATTTATCTGTTTTGTATAATGTTTCTAGCTATTCATCATTTCCTATAGATGCTTCTCTAAGTAATAGAGTACTGCTTGAAGAGGAAGTTCATAAAAAAGGAAATGCTGTAAAACTGCCTCCTTATAAAAATATTAATGCTCCTATAGGTTCAGTAATAAGATCAAGAAGAAGCAGAAGAGATTTTAAGGGTAAACCTCTTACTTTAAGTGATTTGTCTACACTTCTATATTATGGAGATGGTATTTCTGGTGATTTTGATTTTAAGCTAAATAAAGATGAATACAGCACTATAACTTTCGGCGATAAATATATATCAAAACTACGCACAGCTCCTTCCGGAGGAGGACTTTATCCTATATATCTTTATATAGCAGCTCTTAATATAAATAATCTTGATAAAGGAATATATAAATATATGCCTTTTACTCATTCTCTTGAAAAAATTAAATTATTCAGTGATAAAGATTTAGAAAATTATTATAATACTAATGTTTTCGGAGGAGATATAGATTTAAGAAAAACAGCTTTATCAATTTATTATGTGTATAGTATGTATGAAAACTCCAGAAAGTATGGTGATATGGCATTTCAGTTTGCATTGATAGAAACTGGGGAAATTGCCCAAAATATACAGCTTACGGCAGCAGCAAGCGGTATTTTAGCATGCGATATCGGAGGATTTAATAAGACTTTATCCGAAGAGTTTTTAAATATTGACGGACAAACTAATCATGTTGTGCATCTTACTTTGCTTTCAAAATGATTTTATATAAATTACATAAAAAAGAAAAAATAAATAATTAGGTTGATTTTGTATGGCTAAAAAGAATATTAAACTTTATGATAATGTAAGCATTTTTTTCGGTTCTGATAATGAGATAAGATTTAGAAAGGGTATATGGAATTTTGAAGAAGCTTCTTTAACTTTAGATGATTTAAATGATAATATGAAAGAAGTTATAACATTTATAGCAAATGAACTTTTTGATGATAAACTTATCTCTTTTGATGACATAGTAAAAAAATTTTCATTAGATGAGAATGACAGCAATGTGCTAAATGATATTGTATCTTCTTTGATTGGAAATAGATTTTTAGAGTATGATGATAAAAAAAATAATATGCAAAATACTCTTTATGAGCTTATAGGAGAATATTTTTATGATATTCCAGATGAAAGCAAAATAGAAAAAAATAAAATAATGTTTATAACCGATAATGACAGATTAAAAGATTATGCCTTATTAGTATCTAAAGATATATATATAAATCTTGATATGATGAGTGCTGATGATATAAAAAAAATAGAAAAATCTAATCTTACAGATACAACAGATGCTGTTGAAAATATAGAAATAAAAAAAGAATTATTAAAGTTATTTGATAATATATCATGCGTAGTTGTAAGTATAGAGAAACCAAGACTTAATTTGCTTAGAAATATTAATAGGCTTCTTCTTGATAAATCAATACCAATAATTATATCAATACTGGACGGACCATTTTTAAATATTACAACTATAAAGGGAAAAGAAACAGCTTGTTACGAATGCTTTGAAAACAGAGTAATAGCAAGAAATGAAAGTTTATCAGTTTATAATAAATTTGTTAAGCAGACTATGAACTTTAAAATAAAAAATAAAAGAACTTATATAACGCCTATTTTGCAAAGTTTTACTTCTATTGCTTTGTATGAAGCATTTTTATTTGCGGCTATAGGTAAATGTAAATTATCAGGACGTGTCATTAATGTTTATATACCTTCTATAGAGATTCAAGTTCAGGATTTGCTTAGAGTGCCTTTCTGTCCTGCTTGCGGCCATATAAGTAAGGCAAAATATAATGAGATGTATACTTCATCAAAAGAGATTATAGAAAAGTTTTCAAGCAAGGTTATAGTGAAATGATAAAAAATTATAAAAAAATGCTAAAAAAATAAATTGTTAAATAAAAACGGATAAAAGTATATGATTAATTATTACCCAAGTCATAAAAATATTTTAAATAAATATAATTCTATATGCGGACATCAGACTGGTATAATGGATTCTATTATCATAATGCAGGCTAATTCTGTAATTGCTGAAAATATTAATACATGTACTGCAATGCTTCCTAATTATCATAAAATATTATTAGGTGATAATGCTGATGTGAATTATCATCTTTCAGGATATGGTATTTATAGAGATGAGGCTATCATAAGGTTATTAGGCGAAGGTATTGAGAGATATGCTTTATTTACTTCAAATTTGTATTTTGAAGAAAAACTTAAATATCTTTCTTATAATCAATTAAAAGAAAAATATCCAGACAATGTTATACCTTTTGAGTATGTTAAAATATATACAGATGAAGATTTAAACAAATTAAATAATATAGGTATTTTAGAAAATATTACAGAAGATGATGTGCTTTCTTGGGTGCTTCTTCCTTCTTTATTTGACAGTAAAAAAGAATATTATGTTCCAGCACAGAATTTCTTTTTATCACACATAATAAGAAGGGATAAAAAAGAAAAAGTATTTATAGGCGGATTTTCAAAGGGTAGTGCCAGTCATAAAAATATTTATCTTGCTTTAAAATCGGCTATTAATGAGATAATAGAATGCGATGCATGCATGATAAAATGGTATACAGACAGCAAAGTTAAAGAAGTCATTATTGATGATGATATACTTAATGAAACTATTAATATGATTCTTAAAGACATTAATTATAAAATAAGAGTATTTGATTATACATCTGATAATAATTTGGGCTATGTTTTTACCGTTATGCTTATAAATAAAAGTGAAAAAACTCCATATATTGTAGTAGGTGCTTCCTCTGGTCTTAATCCTAGAAAGGTAATATACAGGGCTTTTATGGAGGCTTTGGCTATACTTACATTAAATATTAATGGTGCGTTGTCTATGCCTAGCGATTATTTGGAAACTGTATCAGAAAAAAATTATCTTAATCTTGACAGCAATGTGAATTATTGGGCTAATTTAGAAAATAAAGATAAAAAATTAAAATTCATTAATAGTAAAATATCAGAAAAAGTGCAGTTAAAAAAATATAAGAATCTTGAAGTTAATACTCAAAAAGATTTAGAATATTTATTAAAAGGTATTAATAATATTTCAAAATATGCCGTTTATTTGGATATTACACCTTCTGAAATAGAAAATAAAGATTTTTGTGTTATGAGAGTTTATATACCAGAGCTTGTGCAGATGTCTATGCCTGCTTTTCCTTACAGCAATCACCCTAGGATAATTCAAAATGGAGGAATATCAAATAATGAATTCCCGCATCCATTACCTTAGTGCTCTGCTCGTTCTAGTATCTATTTCTTTTCCTACTTCTTTGATTGGAATATTTATAAAGTTAAATTTTGCTAAGATAAACAGAATGCTTCCTAATGCTTTGAGTTATTTATTATTTGTGATAATTGTATTTTTTACGGGTTATATTGGAAGTATTAATTATAATGTCAATATATATTTTATTATTACAGCTTTTATATTTTCTTTTGTATGTATAGCATTAGAATTATTTGAGGGCATTATTATTCATTTTATTAAATACAGAGTTTGGATAAGAAATATAGAAGTTCATGAAATAGTAGAGAAAAAGAATATATTTACTGATATTATAATTATATTTATAGGTGCTTTATGCGAAGAGATAATTTTTAGGCAGGTATTTTTTAATATTTCTTATAATATATTTTCTTTTAATATTTTTACTATTATTATACTTTCATCTTTCATATATGCACTTAATCATATATATTTCGGTGCTAATGTTGTATTTCAGAAGTTTATTGCAGGACTGATATACTCTTTATTATTTGTTTACTCTTCTTTTAATATAACAGTACCTGCTTTATGCCACTTTTTTCAAAACAGTATTTTATATCTATTATCTTTAAAAAAATTAAATAAATATAATACATAAAAAGAGAGGATAAATTGATATTTTTAGAAATTGTGCCGTATATATTAGTATCTTTTATACTAGGTATTTTAATAAAATTTTTAGAGCATAACAATATAATAAATAATATATGTTTTAATTTGATGAATCATAGTAAATTAGAATATAATGAGATGTATGTTTATGTAAGTACTTACATATATTGGATTTTTATGTTTGCTTTTGCTTTGCTTATAAGTATTTTGAAAAAACAAAATATTTTGTTATATTTATATATAGAGAGAAAATACATAATTTATATTTTTATTAATATTTTCGCTGTTATTTCTGCTTTTGAAATTATTATGGCTGTATTGAGTTTGATTAATAAAGATATAAGGGCTAATGTTATATTTAATAATATATTATCAGTGCCTTCTGTGGATTTGCTTTACTCTTCGAGAATAAATCCCAAATGGATATTGATAATATTATCAAGTATAATAAAATGCTTATTTTTTAACGGAGTAATATATTTGGCTGTAAAGAGTAAATTATCGAATTTATTTTTTACTATTTTTATAGCAGGTATGTTATTTTCATTGGAAGAAATTTTCAGAGTAAGAAGTATTAAACAGGCATTTATATTTACTATAGCCTGCTTAGTGGTTGCCATTGTTAATGGTATTGCATTTGAGTACAGCGGAAGTTTGATACCGCCGATATTTGCTAATATAGCTTTTACAATGTATTATTTCGGGCAGTTTGAAAATATGCGTAGGTACTCTTAAATTATTGGTATTAATTTCTTTATATAAATATTTTTATATAAAGAGTTTAATATAAAAAACATCAAAAGGAGTTGTTGATATGATTAAATATTCTTCAAAAGTACGCACAACATGTTCTCTAAAAAGCCAATCTGTTGTATTGACTCCTGGAGGATGTTGCTGCTCTTGTTGTGTTAATGTAACAACTACAACAAACAATTAATTTATTATAATAATTGTTATAATAAATTTTTATGCCTGCTGTATTGATAGTTTTATTATTAATGCAGCGGGTTTTATAATAATTGATAAAATTAAATTTGGTAACTGCTTAATATGGAAAGTTTGATTAGTGCTAGAAACATAGAGAAAAAGTTTAATAAAAATACAATATTAAAAAAAATAGATTTTGATATAAATAAAGGCGAAGTTACAGCACTTGTAGGACCAAACGGTTCTGGAAAAACTACACTTATAAATATATTATTAGGTATATTAAAAGCAGACAATGGCGAATTAAAAATAAATATAGATAATTATAAAAAGCATATAGGAGTACAGCTTCAGTCTACACCTTTTTTTGAAGGATATACTGTAAGAGATAATATATTGATGTTTTCAGCTCTTTATGATATAGAGATAACAGATGAAGATATAAATAATATGCTTAATAAATATTCTCTTAATGCCAAAACTTTAGCTATTAAACTTTCAGGAGGCGAGCAGAAAAAACTTGCCATAATGATAGCTACTATGCAAAACCCTGATTTACTTATATTTGATGAGCCTACAGCTAGCTTGGATCCAAGAGAAAGATATAATGTAAAAAATATGATAAAAGAGCTTGCTTACAATAATAAAACAATTCTTTTTACTTCTCATGATTTAGAAGAGGTAGAAGATATTGCTGATAGAATAGTATTTTTATATAAAGGAGAGATATTAGAAAGCGGAAGTAAAGATGAACTTTTAAGTAAATATAATTTTGACAGTTTAGAGAAACTTTATCTGCATATTACTAATTATTAAATTATAATTTGTGGTTATATACTAAACAACTATAATTTGTCAAAATTAATTTTTTAGATTTTAAATATTTGCAGCTTTGCCCCGTACCCCCGCTTCTTTTGCGACCGTAGGAAGTCCTGTGGATTGCCACATACGAAGTACGCCTGCAGCGAGAAGCAGGCACAGCCCGCAGTAGCGAAAGGCTAATATTTTAGCTAAATTTAATAATTTATTTTACATATAAAACATAATTAGTACTATTTAGTATTATTTTAGACTTGCACTTTTTGCAACTTTTTGCGGCGGGAAAAAGTTGAATAAAAAAATTGACAAACTTAAAAATTTTTAGTATATACCTAAACAACTATAGTTTGTAAATTTTTAGTTATTTGTAAATGTAATTATTATTTATAAATAGTATAAAGTACTATTGGTATTAATAAAATAAGTTTTAGATGTATAGTAAATTACTTATTTGGTATAATAATAGGTAATCAGCCGCACGTATCGTTGACATTTGATAAGAATAAAACAATACCGTGCGGGAAGGTGCAGCGGCTCG
>NZ_CASEGO010000033.1 GCF_949287625.1 uncultured Brachyspira sp.
GATGCGATTATAACCATATTTGATTCTCCTAACTCAATATTTAAGCTATAATACAATAATTTCTATCTAATGTCAAATAAAAATTATTATTAATTTTATTATAAAGATGAATTCTGTTTTTCTTCAGCTTCTCTCAATATCTCAAATATAGCACTGTTATTATTATCTCTTGCTATATCTATAGGATATTTTCCGCTGTTATTTCTAACCATAACATCAGCACCTGATAATACTAATTCACTTACTATATCAACATTTCCAGAAGTTACAGCTTTATGTAAAGGAGTATCTCCATTCTGATTTTGTATATTAAGATTTGGCTTTTTCTCTAACAGCATTCTAACAATAGGAAGATTAGAATACTCTGAAGCTATATGCAAAGCAGTATCTCCGTATTTATCAACTGCATTTAAATCTGCTTTCTGAGTTAATAATATTCTAGTAATATTTTCTGCTCCGCTTTTTGAAGCTATCATCAAAGGAGTGTAGCTTGATATTCCAGCATAATTTATATCAGCACCAGCTTCCACTAATACCTGAAGCAAATCAACATTATCATTATTTATAGCATATTCAATTAGGCTTTCCCCATCTTTTGTTACTATGGATAGATTAGCTTTATTTGCTATTAATAATTTTGTAAGCTCAACATCATTGTTCATAACGGCAATAGTTAAAGGACTAAGTCCATTACTGTCTTCTGTATTAATGTTCGCTTTATTTTCTATAAGAAGTTTTATCATATCAGTTCTGCTTGATTCTATAGGACTATTCATAGCATATAAAAGAGGAGTTTTCTCTTCATAGCTTACAGCATTAACATTAGCCTTATTTTCTATTAAAATTTTTGCAAGTTCAATATCTCCATTATTTGCAGCATACATCAAAGAAGTCCAGCCGTCATTGTCTGAAGAGTTAACATCTGCTCCATTTGTAAGAAGCACTTTGACTGTATCTATATATGAATTACCGCTCGCTATTATCAATGCATTTTTTCCGTTAACAAGTCTGTTTAATACGCCTTTATTTATATTTGTAATTATTTTCTCCATTATTTTTGCACTGTCTGATGATTTTTGCTGAACCAATACTAAATCCGCAGGAGTTGAACTAGTATTATTAAATTTAGATCCAGCTGCTGCCATTATTATATTTCCATATATGCCGCTTTCTCCAGCCTCTTCTATTTTAGCCCCTTTTGATAAAAAGTAATCAACTAAAGCAGGATTAAGTGATAAAACAGCATTATAAAGCACAGTAGTTCCGTCAGCATTTTTATAATTAATATCTGCCCCATTATCTATTAAATAACGTACTATGCTCTCATCGCTATTTTCAATTGCATAACTTAAAAGAGAAGGTTCTCTTTTTAAATCAAATGAATTATCTAAAAGAAGTTTTATCATAGTTTTATTAGTATGAGAAACCGCATAATATATAGGATAATGATCTAAATACTTGCCAGCATAAGAACCGTATACATTAGCTTTTCCTTCTTTTATAAGAAGTTCAGCTATTTTTGTATTATTATTGCTTACAGCAAGCAGCAAAGGGCTAATTCCTGAATCATTGCCTATTTCTGTATCGGCTTTATTCTCTAATAAAAACTTAACAGCTTTAATATTATTATTTTGTACAGCATGATATAAAGGAGTTTGATTATCGCTGTCTGTTTCATTAACATCAGCAGAATGATTATTAACCATTTCTTTTACAACTCTGTCGCCGTATTTTTTATTATATATCTCTTCGCTGTATATTTCATAGTTTCTAACCATTTTATCCATATCAGATTTGCCCTTTATAAATAAGAACAAACCTACAATGATACCAGCACCCACAAGAAGTACAAAAACAATTGCAACTGCCACAACAGCTACTTTAAATATATATTTTTTATTTTCTTCTGCTTCTTTAGATTTATTTACTCTTTCTATAGAATTATTATTTACATTATTCTGTTCACTATTAATTAAATTGCTGTTATTATTTGAATCATTATTATTAAAATTTTCCATAAACTAACCTGCCATATTTTAATACTAAATTTTGAGAGATATAATAACATATTTTTAATAAATTAAAAGACCGCAATTAAAAAATTATATACAGCCCTATTGTAATATAAAACTCCTAGTTTCTATATAAGGGGTTTCATCAGCAATATATGATTCTATAACAGCTATATAATTACCATTAGGCAGATATGATAAATCTTCTTTTGGTATAGTAAGTCTAAACACATCATCATATAAAACAGCCTTATATTCTCTTTCGCCTCCATTTTGTAACTGAAGCAGAACTTTTACAGTAGTATTTGGGTCTGGAAGCTCTAAAGCATTATCTGGATAATTGTAAGAAGAAACATAAATATCAATATTAATATCATTATTTTTACTTGCTATAGCAGGCATTTCAATATCTTCTATTCTGCTCATTTTAGTTGATAATCTTTCAATCCAATATTCAGCAGTATAGCTGTAATCTTTAAAAGCAGTTAGTTCTATATAATTAGCCTTTGAATCTATTCTTGATATAAAGAAAGGTCCGTTTGATATATATGCATGTCCGTATTTATCTATAAAGTCAATAGCAGCCTGATATCTTTTAACAGCCTCTTCTTTTGTTATAAAATCCTCTATTCCAGCAGGTATATATTCACTGTCTCTCATCTCAATTAATTTTTCTTTTATATCCGATACACAAGTAGGATTTTTTACATCTATAGAAGTTAAAGACTGATCCTGAGATATGGTGTAAACATTTCCAGATTTAGAGCCTTCAAGTACAATTTTCATTATAGCTTCATTTATCTCAAAAGGAATAACAGTATTTCTGTTTGGGTTTCCTATCTTAGGACTAACCGCAGCAACGGCAATTTGTCTGTCCATATCCATAGGCCAATAATAATTTCCATAAAGAGTAAAACTTCCGTCTTCATTTATAATACTTCCTACAGCTCCGTCCATAGCAGAAAGATATCTTCCAGCCATGGCAGAATCATAATATTTATCGTTTTCATTAGTTTTTGTGATAACATTAGCTATAAATACGCTTCCGTACATCAAATCAACTAAAGAAGATTCTATACCATGATGCCATTTAAAACTTCTAGGTTTAAAATCGCATTTCACATAAGCAGTAAGATTATCAGATTTTTGATAAACTAACTCTCCGTTTTCATTAACTTTTACAGTAAGCCCCTCTTCCCATTTCTGAGTATAAGGATTATACATCTTAGCATTTTGAGGCACTTTTATAGTACCGACAGGTATGCCGTTATTTCCAGCTCTCACTCCTATTTCTAAACTATTAGTATCAGCCTCTCCAAGTATAAACTCTGTTTTAGCAGTAGAAGGTGATTCAAAAGTAGCCCCCGCATCCGAGCAAGGTCCTATCATTATAGCAGAATAAGCATCAGAAAATCCACCTACACCTACAGGGTCCCAGGGACTTATAAACAATGAACCTTGAGCTGAATGCTGAAGAACTCTTAATACTTTTTCTCCGTTACGATTTGGCTTTATATCGGCACTTCTTATAGACCAGTCATTAACTCCGTCGCCTACGCCGTAAAGCATTCTTCTATTGAATCTCTCTTTATTTGCAACAAAAAATTGAGTCTGAGAGTTTAAATATATTCTTACAGCATCTTCAAGCCCTATTTCCTGCAAACGCATATTACCATTCCAATATTCATCAGCAGTCAAAAACCAACCGTTTGAATTTTTATCGCTTATTCTTGAAGCCTCTTTATTATCATAGTTCCAAAACTCAGAAATATTACCGCCCGGCATATAGTTGCCTTCTCTCACATACATCTGTCTTAATGTAACGTCCCACCAAGCTCTTGTTGCACCTGCTCCCCAAGCCTCTGTTATAATATTCCATTCATAGTCTTTTGGGTCTGAACCATATACCACCTGTGTTGATTTATTTCTATCATATAATAATTTTTCTACTTTTATACCTGTTTTTTCTATCAAATCGGATACCGCATTACCTGCAGGAAGTCTTCCTGTAGGATCATCAACTCTTATAACAAATTTAATAGTTACTGTTTCACCGTTATATTTCCACCAGCCATTTTCTTTTACTAATTTTCCTCTGTTTTCTGGTAAATTGGCTGCTTTTTCCATAGCTTTATTTATATCATTAATTGCTTTCTCTTCATTACCATTTGCTGTCATACCCATTTTTGAAGGGATAAGATTATATCTGTAAGTACCAGGCTGACCAGGTGTAGCCTGAGTAAATGAAGGCTCTCCTGCTCCTCTTAAAATTTCATCAACAAGTTTTTTTCTGTCAATCAAAAAATTCATAGCAAATCTTACTTCTTTTATAGCTAAAGGATTAAAATAAGTTTTGCCTTCTCTAGTTGTAACTGTATATGGGGCTTTATTAGGTACTGGATTAAAAAGCAAAGACCAAGATCCTGAAGGAACAGCATAAGTATCAAGTTTTTCTAAATCACTTTCGCCTAATGACAAATAAGCAGCACCGTCTATTCCGCTAGCCATTAAATCAGCTCTGCCGTCTGCTACATCTTTAATTGCTATTGTCATATCAGTTCTTACTTCATATATTATCTTATCTATTAATGCTCCGCCTCTTTCTATTTCCTTTTGTTCAATCTCTTCTTTATTATTTGAACATGACAAAATTATAATTGATATTATTATTAATATATTAAAAATGTTATTATTTAATTTCATTAAAAGTCCTCATTATACAAATTAACATAACACATATAATAATAGCATAAATAATAAATGTCAATAAATAATAAGTATTAAGATATGAATGATTTTAAATTAAATAATATATTTATTGAAAAATTATTTTAATATTAATTTTAGATTAAAATAATACATGCTATAATAAATAAACCAAATATTATTTATTGTATTATAAATTTTCTATTTCTTCTATACTCAATCCTGTATTATCACTTATAAACTTTATATCTAAACCAGACTTTTTTAAATTTTTAGCTATTGTTATTTTATTTTTTTCAATACCTTTTTCAATACCTTCTTTAATACCTTCTTTAATACCTTCTTTAATACCTTCTTTAATACCTTCTTTAATGCCTTCTTCTTTAGCTTTTCTCATATCTAATTCTATGCTTTTATTAAAAAAATAAGTATCTACTTCACGCTTTTTATATTTATCCATTACTGGACTATCATTAACAAAAGTTTGGCATTTTTTTTCTACTTCTTCAAATATAGTATTTTCTTTCATCAAGATAGACATATCTTCCCCCTTAAAAAATTTTATCCAAGAAATGAATTCTCTATGTATATTATCTAAACTTTCTATCGCAGAAATATTTTTTAAATTGAATTTAGGAAGCTCTAGGAAATGTAATTGACAATGATCTGTCAGAATTTTATTGTTATTTAACTCTTTTAATACGTAACAGCTATGCCCTTTATCTTCATCAGTTAATATAAAATTTGTAATATTAATACTTACAGTAGGCTTTAATTCATCATAAAAAGAACCTCTATTTAAACTAGAACTATAATTATAAGCCCAATAGTATAAAGCCCTTTTTATAAAATCTTCATTTCCCCTTGATTGTATTTCTATTAAAACGGTTATACCTGTTTCTGTAGTTGCTTTTATATCAACTATAGACTCTTTCTCATCGTAATTTTCAGCAATATTGAATGGATTAAGTATTTCTATTTTCTTGAAAGTTTCAAAATTTAAATCTTTAAATACAGCATTAATAAAATTTAAAGCTATATTTTCATTACCCGCATGAGAAAATAAATAGCGTATAAAATAGTCATTAATTCTATTTAAATTATCAACTGTAACAGGTTCATTTAATATTTGTTTTAATTTATCTAAATATTTCATAATTTTATTATACTAACATTAATAATAAATGTAAAGTAGTATAATTTTATAAAATATTATAACAAATATCAGAATTGTTTTGTAATTAACTTTTTTATCTTGATAGTATTAAAAAACACTAATTTTACAAAATATAATATACAAATTTTCAATAACATTTATAATTTAATCATTTATTATTAATAAATTTTATATAAATCAATGAAAGATTAGTTAAATCAGTATCATCTTCGGCTTTTGAAGAGAGAATATAATAAATATCATCTATTCTCCATAAAGTAAACTTCTCCCCATTTGAAGAAATATTATATTCAACATTGATATCATCTTCTATAAAATTTTTTCCGCTATTTGTATAATTGCCATAAAACGATAATAAATTATTAGAGTTTTTAGAAGCTCTATATATATAAGAATTATCCATATAATCAAAATCAATCTCTGCAATGTCTTTATTTATTATAAAATACCTTGCATTTAAACTATTTTCAGGAGCAGAAATTTTTATGCCTAAAGGAATAAATGAGTTAGGAGAATCCATCTGAACATAATCTAAAACATTTTCTGATATATTATCATTATTTCGTGTTTTTTTGTTTTCATCATTTGAACATGAAACAGCAAATAAAAAAGCACAAGTAATTAAACTAATAAAGATTCTTGTCATATATTATAAGCCCTTAATCAAAAGTTTTCATTTCTAGTAAATATTTTTTAAATATAGTAAATAATATATAATCAATTTTTACTTCATCTTTTAAGAAATTATCATACATATAATTTAAAATATCATTATCTGTATCAATTTCATTAAAACATATATCTCTTTTATATTTTAGGAAATCATATAAGTCTAGTATCTCTAAAATCTTTACTGGATAATATACAGAAGATGTAAAATTAAGTATATCTTTAGAATCAAAAGTAATTAAATACTGATATTCAAAATTAGGTCTCTTTGCTCTCATAGCCTCGCATAATGTAATTGCAAAGCCGTAACCATATCCGTAATATTCATGATGAAGACCTACTGCTAAATTAACATCTTGATTATTAGATATAGAGTATTTAAGATAGTTATATGACTTAATAGCATGAGAGTAAAGTTCATTATTACTATTTTCTACAGGTAAATAATTAATAATTTCTGTTAATGTAATATCATGTAAAAGTGCGGCAATAGACATATTAACAATTTCAATATAATCAAACTGTCTTATACCTAATTTAAATATATTATCTAATTTGCTTGTATCTTTAATAAATCTATTTTTTTTAGATATTTTATCATAATACTGCATATAGTCATTTTTCCACTTAGCCCTTATTTTTGAAAGTATACCCATATTAATATTTTTATTGTAAAATATCATATATTCTATAGTATTTATAAATAATCTGCTGCTATGATCTATTATATTACATCCAGTAAACCCTATAGTATTTGTAAACATGTCATTTTTTTCATACGGTTTATTAAGAAGTACAAAAACACTTTCTGCTACACTTCTTAAAAGTTCTTCATAATTGATATTAAAATTATTAGAATCAAATAATTCATTATCAGATATATTTCCAATAACATTTATTCTCTGCATTAATCCCAATTTTATTAATATCTCCCCTACTATTTCAGCAGCTTTACAGGTAAATTTATCTCTATTCTCTTCCATCTCTAATTTTAATATAAGCTCTTTAATATTTTCTATTCTTCTAAAATAATTCATAGATAATATCTCTTCAAGCATTTTCTCCTGAACTATTCTAATACTTTCTATAGGGTCTTTACAGCTTGTAAAAATAGAATAAAAGTAATCTTTACTATTTAAAGAATTTGGATTTACAAAAAATTCTATCATCTCTAGGTATGACTTATATATATAATACTCTGATTTATTGAATAAAATATTATTCTGACAATCTTCACTAAATAAAAAATCAACTTTATTGTAAGGCACTGCATTTACAATACCATATTCATTTTTAGAAATAATTTCTATTTTATCCTTTTGTATTAAATCTTTATAATCTTTGAGTTTATCTAATGATATCAAAGCATAATTATCTAAATTTATTTCCATATAATTACCTGCTTAATAATAACATAATAATTGGTTATTATATTATATAATAACAATAAAACAAACATTTTATTAAAAAAAATTGTAAAAAGAAAAAAAATTATTATATTATTAAATAAGTAGTATATTATGAAGGAGCTAAATATATAAATGGACGAATACAGATATACTCAAGAAGATTTTGCTATACTAGATTCCTACAGGACTGTATGTCAATCTCTTGGAAAATACCTAGGTGAAAATGCAGAATTAATACTATACTCCTTTGAAAATAAACAGCATTCAATAATACATATTGTTAATGGTCATTTATCAAATAAAAAAATAGGCGATTATTTATTTGAAAGAGATAAAAGTGTACTAAATGAACTTTTAGATAAAAATAATGATTATAAAAATAACTTTATAGAAAATGTAACTGGCGAATGCTCGAAAATAAATTATACTTTAATAAAAAATTCTAATAAAATTCCAATAGGGCTTATGATGATAAATTGGAATTATGATATTTCTTTGATTAATACGCTAAAAATATTTATTCCAGAACACGCTGCCTGCAATACTGAAATAAAAGAAAATAAAAACAATAAATCCGAAGAAATAATTTTAGATGCTATAAAGAAAGTTATTACTGGAATAGATAGAGATGAAGTAGGTCCGTCTGTTTATAATAAAACAATTATAAGAAAATTATTTAATCAAGGAATATTTGAGTTTAAAGAATCAGTTCAGATAGTTGCAAATTATCTAAATATATCTCACCATACAGTATATCTTCATCTTAGAAGCATAAAAAGAATAAAAAAATCGATAACAAATAAAATATAATTTATTATAATTCAATTTATTATAATTTAAATCTAATTATTAGAATGAGGGTGAAATTTATTATACACTTCAAATAATCTTGAATTAGTAACATGAGTATATCTTTGAGTAGTTGCTATAGTTTCATGCCCTAATAATTCCTGAACACCTCTAATTTCAGCATCATTATTAAGAAGGTGAGTTGCAAAAGTATGTCTTAATGTATGGGGAGAAAAATCTATGGATATATTTGCATTCCTGATTAGGCGTTTCATAGATGTTCTTATGCTTCTGTCGCTTATTGGTTTTCCAAATCTGTTTATAAATAAATAGTCATTATTTTGAGAATACTCTTTTTGTATCATTCTTCTTTTTTCCATATAGATATCCCAATTTTCATAAACTATAGGAAGAACAGGAATATCTCTTACTTTAGATCCCTTTCCGCATATTCTCAATGTTTCATCACCTTTTTTTATCATGCTAAGTCTTAATGAAGCTAATTCTGAAACTCTAAGTCCTATAGCATACATAAATAATGCCATCATTTTATCTCTTAAAAGAGTAAAATCACCGTCATCATCTATAGCTAATATTCTGTCTATATCCTCTAATGATAAAAATTTGGCTATATGCTCCTCTCTCTTAGGACTTTTCATATCAACTATTCTAGTTTTGTCCGACAATCCATTTCTTATTAAATATTTATAAAATTTCTTTATAGAAGAAAGATGTCTTGACATAGTGGAATTAGTCAAAGATTTAGACTTTAAAAATGTTAAATAATCTCTTACGCTATAATGATCAGCATTATCTAATAAAATATTTTTACTTTCCAAAAAATTAAAATATTCTTTTAAATCTTTATTATAACTATTGATAGTATGAGCAGCAAAATTTAATGTCTGTAAATAATCACTGAACTCATCAAGCAAAACATATACTTTTTCATCTTTAAAAACATAATCAGTATGCATATTCATAATAAAGCCTCATTTTTTAGTAAAAATATATTAGTTTGAAATGTTGTTAACTGTTATTCTATTATCGAATAGTTCAAATCATAAATTTATGAAGTATGTTAACTTGATAATATTTTTTTATTTTTATTATGTAAAAAAAGTATATATTTTATATAAAAAATTAAGCAATATAATTGATTTTAGTTAGTTAGTTTACTATACTAATTAATATGTGAATAATATATGAGGTAATTAATTATGACAAATTTAGAAAAAAAGCTGATGGAGTTTTCTCTAAGACTAATAGATGAGAAAAAAGCTAAAATTATAGTACCGGTAACACCAGAGACAGGATATTGGTTTGGCGGCGGTAATATGATAGAAGATAAAGAAGGCAATTTATATATATCGGGAAGATATAGAAACTCTGGTGATTCAAGAACAGGACTCGATTTGGGAGACAGAGGTGCCGAATTAGCTATATTTAAATCTTCTGATAAAGGAAATACTTGGAGAAAAATTAAAAGTATATTAAAAAAAGAGCTTCCTAGAGGCGTTTTATCAATTGAAGGAACTGCTTTAAGATTTAACAAAGATAATGAGGTTGAGCTTTATATATCTTCAGAAAAATCTGAAAATAAATATCCAGATCACCTTAAGGATTTTTTAAAACCTGGTACAGGTGTATGGGATATTGATGTAATAGTATCTGATAAAATAGAAAATTTAAATGCTTCTAATGTAAAAGAGCTTATAAAAGGGGAAGATTCAAGATTTATACACTTGAAAGATCCTTTTATTTATGACAGCTATAATGGTAAAAAATATTTGTTATTCTGCACACACCCTTATAATTGGACTAGTTCTAATACTGGATATATGATAAGAAGAGGAGAAAACCTTAATTTTGAAGCACCTGTATTTTATTTCTTTGAAAAAGGACACACTTGGGATATAGCTATGACAAGGGGAACCTGTATCATTGATATGCCTCAAGTCGGAGTATTAAAAAACAAAAGAATAAGTCTATTTTTTTATGACGGAGGAGAATGCGTAAGAAATTTAGATGAGCATGAAAAAGCTGTAAAAAGACCTAGAGGATATTCATGCGAAGAACTTGGAGGAGCAGCATATATAGAAAACGGCTCATTTGCACGCATAGAAAGAATAAGCAAAGAACTTCCTTTATTTGTAAGTCCGTATGGTACAGGCTGCTCAAGATATGTTGATGTTCTTAGAACAAAAGATGGTATGTATGCAACTTGGCAGCAGTCTCAGGATAATAAATCTCAGCCTTTAGTTATGAATTTCTTGAGTAATTCTGAAATAGAAGATATATTAAAATAATTATTGGCAGGAGAAAAATTATGAAAAAGATATTATTAACCATAACATTTATTTTATTGTTTAGTTTTTTTATATCATGCAGTAAAAAAACGAATGAAAATACTGGTAAAATAAGAGTAGCATATCACCCGAATGTAGGCGGAGCTTCTGCTATTATTACTGGTATACATCAAAATTATTTTAAAGATGAGGGTTTGGATATAGAACTTGTAAAATTCACAAGCGGACCTAGTGAAATAGCTGCTATGGTTTCAGGAAATATACAAATAGGTTATATAGGTTTTGGAGCACATACTTTAGCTGCTGAAGGAAAAGTTCAAATAATAGCTACAGATGGAATAGCTGTTGTAGAAGGTATTAGAACATTAAAAACTTCAGGCATAACTACTGTAGAACAATTAAAAGGAAAAACTTTAATAACTCAATTAGGCACATCTGGAGAAACTATTATAGATCAGGTATTAGTTGGAACAGGGGTTAATAAATCTGATATAAATATACTTAATGCTGAAGTTTCAAGTGCTGTTGCTTCTTTCTTGGCTAATAAAGTTGATGCTATATCTGTATGGCCTCCTTATACTGTTGAAATAGATAATAGAATAGGATTAGAAAATTTAAATATTATCAAACCTCAAGATGTTGGTGTTGATTCTACTGCAAGCTGGATAGTAACTCCGGATTATTTAGAAGCTAATACAGACACAGTTATAAAGTTTACAAGAGCATTGTACAAGGCAATGGATTATAGAAAAGAGCATTTAGATGAAGCTATTACAAATGTATCAAATCTTATAGGTTTGGATATAGCTACAGTTTCACAGGAAAAATACAGTTCTGATTGGATGGATTCTAAAACAATGAAAAGCAGAATAAATGACGGAAGTATAAGCAATATTTACAGAAAACAAATAGATTATTTTTTACAAAACAATAGATTAAATTCTGAACCTGTTTCTGTAGATAAATATGTGAGAATTGATATTATAAAGCAAGCATTAAATTGATTAATTGATTTAAGTTTATAGTTAAAATATATATTATTTTATTTTAACTATAAACCGTTTAATTTACATGCTTAGATTTTTAATTATATTTAAGAGGTATAACAATGAATAGTAAACCTATGGGTAAAAAGAAATATATATTTACCGCTGCATCCATTATTATAGCTTTATTAATATGGCATCTAGTATCCTCTTCTGCGGCAGGTGCGGTTATAGCAAGTCCTGCCGATGTATTAAAATCGTTTATAAGAGAGATTAGCAATGGTAAATTATTAAATCATATAGGTATAAGTTTATTTAGAGTATTGTCCGGTTTCGGATTAGCTTTTGTTATATCAATACCTATAGCATTTTTAATGGGTTGGTATCAGCCTGTTCAATTATTAATAGAACCTGTAATACAATTTGTTAGGAATATACCTGCTTTAGCATATATACCTTTGGTTGTAGTTGCTCAGGGAGTTGGAGAAAGTGCTAAGATTACAGTTATATTTATATCTACTTTTTTGGTAATGATTGTAACAGTTTATCAGGGTGTGAGAGAGGTTGATCAAACTTTAATAAAAGCAGCTAGAGTTCTTGGGGCAAAGGATAAAGATATTTTCTTAAAAGTTGTAATACCTGCTTCAGTTCCTTATATATTGGTTGGTATGCGTTTAGGATTGGGTGCTTCTCTTACAACATTGATTGCTGCTGAATTAACAGGTTCTAGTGCAGGATTAGGACAGATGATTCAGGAGGCAAGTCTTTACTTTAGAATGGATATAGTTATGCTTGGTATAATACTTATTGGTATTACAGGTTTGATATTAAATTTTATAGTGAGTTTAATAGAAAATAAGCTAACTGTATGGCAGGAAAAGAAAAAAAGATAATAATTAATAAAAAGTTATATAGTAAAAAATTATATAAAAGAGATTATAATATGTCAAACAAAGAAGTAAAAGTAAAAATTTCTAATGTAAGCAAAATATATAAAGGCACAACTAAAGATGTTCATGCTTTGGATAATGTTAATTTAGATATTTACAAAAATGAATTTGTATGCGTTATAGGTTCTTCAGGATGCGGAAAAAGTACATTGCTTAATATACTTGCTGGGCTTGATACTCCGAATTCAGGCAGTATAGAAATAGACGGAAAACCTATAGAAGGCACAGGAGTTGACAGAGGAGTTGTGTTTCAGCAGTATGCTCTATTCCCTTGGCTTACCGTTGCAAAGAATGTTGCTTTCGGATTGGAATTGCAGAAAAAATCTAAGTCTGAAATAAATGATATAGTTGACCATTATCTTAAAGCTGTTGGATTAATAGATTTTAAAAATGCTTATCCTAAAGAACTTTCAGGAGGTATGAAACAACGCGTTGCTATAGCTAGAGCTTATGCCGTTAATCCTAATATACTTCTTATGGATGAACCTTTCGGAGCTTTAGATGCACAGACAAGGGCACAATTACAAACAGAGCTTTTAAATACTTGGGATAATGAAAAGAAAACTTGTTTCTTTATTACTCATGATGTAGATGAAGCTGTATTCTTGGCTCAAAGAGTTGTTATAATGAGCCCTAGACCTGGAAGGATTAAAAGTATAGTTGAAGTACCTATTTCATATCCTAGAGTACCGGAAACCAAATTATCAAGTGAATTTAATGATATAAAAAATCAATTATGGCAGTTAGTATATCATGAATATTTAGAGGCTAAAAAATAATGGAGTAACCTAATATGAAAAGAATATTTGAGTTGAATTATACTGATACTTTTAATATGGATACAAATACATTAATAGCAACTATAAGAAATTCTGAAGGCAGAACATTAATGGCTGAATCATTAATATATAAAAGACCATTGATAGAAAAAGTTACAGACCCTGAAATTTTAGCTGCTATGGGAGTGGATTTGATTACATTGAATATATTTGATTTACTTAATCCTTTTATATATGATTTAGATGAAGTTGAAGCAGATGAATCTATGCCTTTAGTTGAAAGAACTTTTAAAGGACAGCTTAAATTATATGAATCTTCGAGAAAGAGAAATGATCATATACAAAGAATTAAAAAATATACAGGAAGATTTATAGGTATTAATTTAGAGCCTGTAGGAGAAGGTGTTGATTATCCTGAAGGTTTGAAAGCTACTATAGATAATTATAAAAGAGCATTAGATTTTGGAATTGATTATATAGTATTAACAGGCAATCCTCATACAAAAGTTTCTATGGATACAATAGCAAAGGCAACTGAAGAATTAGCTTCTATTGCTAAAGGTAAAATGATGATTATTGCAGGTAAAATGCATGGAGCAGGTGCAGGAAATACTGATACATTAGCTACAGTAAAACAAATTGCAGATGCAGGTGCTGATGTAATAATGTTTGGAGCACCTGGAACTTTACCAGGTTATACTGTAGAAAAAGTGCATGAACTTATAGATGAGGCAAAAAGTCTTGGTATGCTTACAAAAACAGCTATAGGAACTGCTCAGGAAGGTGCACCTATAGATACAATCAAGCAAATTGCATTAATGTCTAAAATGGCAGGAGCAGATATAATGCATATAGGAGATGCTGGAGTAGGCGGTATATCAAACCCTATGAATGCTATGGCTATATCATTAGTATTGAGAGGCGAAGTACATACATATAGAAGAATGGCTTTAAGAAGATGATAAATATTATTAATGATAAATTCTTTTTTGATATGATAAATTTTAATAAAAAGGAGAATAAAAATGAAAAAAACTATCTTATTTTCTATTTTATCAATAGCATTAACAGCTTTTATAATATCATGTTCAGGCGTAAATAAAGAGTCTGCTTCTTCAGCAAATGGTACACCTGATAAAATAAGAGTTGCCTATCTTGCAGATTTTGCTGGAACATCTGCTGCTGCTATAGCTCAGGAAAAAGGTCTTTTTAAAGAAGAAAATTTAGACGTAGAATTAGTAAAATTTTTAAATGGTCCTTCTGAAATTGCTGCTATGCTTTCTAAAGATATACAATTTGCATATATTGGACATGGTGCACACTCGCTTGCTATCCAAGGTAAAGTTAATGTATTAATACCTAATGCTTTAGGAAAATCAGAACAAATTATAGTAGGAAAATGGGCTAATGTTAATGATGTAGCCGGATTAAAAGGAAAAACTGTAGGTACTCAGCTTGGAACTTCAGGAGATATAGTACTTGATATAGCTTTGAGAAAGGCAGGAATTACAAAAGATGATGTTAATATTGTAAATATGGATGTAAGCGGTATAGTATCTTCTATGGTTGGTAAAAAAGTTGATGCCGTGTCTGTATGGGCTCCTTATACTTTTGAAATATCTAAACAGCTTGGTGATGAGGTATTTATTATAGCATCTATTACAAACTATTTAGATGAAGCTGTATTCCCAAGCAGCTGGATAGTTACTCCAGAATATCAAAGAGATAATCCAGACATAGTTAATAGATTTACTAAAGCAATACTTAAAGCTATGGATTACAGATCTGATAATATGGACGAAGCTGTTGAAATAGTTGCTAAATTAAATGGAACTCCTACAGATTCTGTTGCTTTAGAAAAAGAAACTGCTATATGGCTTACTTCTGATGATGTAAAAAAAGCATATTCTGACGGAGATGCAGCAAAATGGTATGAAGCTCAGCAGAAAATATTTATAAACTCTGGTGTTGTTACAGACGAAGTAGATGTTAATAATTATGTACAAATAAAATATATAAATGATAATGTACTAAAATAAATAAAAAAATATTGCTAATTAGAAATAAATTATATATTTTTTCATATTTACATATGAATTTCTTTGTAATTAATAAAAAATATAGTATAATATCCAGTGCTGGTATTATATCAGTAAAATAATTTTTATTAAAAATAAAGGATATGTAATTATGTATAATAGGAAAATTGTATTATTAACATTACTAACAGTGCTATTAATATCATGTGCTAATGGAGGCAGTAAAGAGGAAGAGGTAAAAAAAGCAGCTAGAATAAGAGTAGGATACATGCCTGATTTTTCAGGTACTTCTGCTGCGGCAATAGCTTTACAAAAGGGATTTTTTGAAGAGGAAAATTTAGATGTGTCATTAATAAGATTTTTAGATGGTCCTTCTGAAATTGATGCTATGCTTTTAAATAATTTAGAGTTTGCATATATTGGTCATGGAGCACATACTTTAGCTATCGAAGGAAAAGTTAATGTATTGTTCCCAAATGGTTTGAGCAAATCTGAACAAATTATTGTAAGAGCAGAGTCTCAAATAAATACTGTTTCCGATTTAAGAGGCAAAACAGTAGGTACTCAATTTGGAACTTCTTCGGAAATTCTTTTAAATTTGGCACTTAAAACATTGGGAATAAACAGAGAGGAATTAAATATTGTTAATATGGACGGACCTACTATAGTATCTTCAATGTTAAATAAAACAATTGACGCTGCTGCAGTGCAGGCTCCTTACACTTTTAACATATTAAAAAATCTTGGAGATGAAGCAAAAACTATTGCAAATACAATTGATTATTCTGATGCTGGTGCTTTTCCAAGCAGCTGGATAGTTACTCCTAAATATCAGACTAATAATTCGGACATAGTTAATAGATTTTCAAGGGCAATACTTAAAGCTATGAATTATAGAACTGAAAATATGGATGAAGCTGTTGAAATAGTGGCAAAACAAAATAACACTGATACTAATGCTGTAAATTTAGAAAAAGAAACAGCTGTATGGCTTTCTGGAAATGATATAAAAAATGCATATCTTGACGGCACAGCTTCTAAATGGTACAAATCGCAGCAAAATATATTTATTTATACTAAAGCTATTACAAATTTTGTTGATATTAATAGCTATGTGCAAATAAAATATATGAATGATAATATATTTAATAAATAGTTAATTATTTAAGTATTATAAATAATATTAAGCGATGTGTATTATGTTTATGCATCGCTTTTTTAATCATTTATTATAGGATTATAAGAAATAAATAAATGAAAAGACTAAAAGCTAAAAATTTAAAAGAACAAAATTATATTGATATAGTTAAACTCCTAAAAATTGGAAATTATTCCAGAGCTGATTTAGCTTATAATTTGGAATTAAGTAAAGCAAGTATATCTGTACTTGTAGAAGATTTAATCAATATAGGTATAGTATATGAAAAATGCGGAGGACAGTCATCTTCTCTCGGAGGGAAAAAACCTATATTACTGGATATTAATAAAAATATTGTATATTTTTTAGCTGTACATTTTAGAAGAGAGTTATGCCATATTGCAATAGTAAATTTAGAAAATGAGATTATATATGAACATAAAATGGAAGTGGTAATAAACAAAGATTATAAAATAACTTTTAATCCAATAATAAAAAAAATTAAAGATATTATATCAAAACATAAAAATAAAAGAATATTCTCTCTAGGTATTTCAGTACCTGGAAAAACAGGAAAAAAGAATAATTTACTTATAGACTGTATGGGAATACCTGAATGGAAAAATATACCTCTCAAAGAATATATAGAAAAAAATATCAATATAGATGTAATAATAGATAGATATGCATGTGCTATGCTTACATATAATATACTTGAAGAGATGAAAAAATATATGCCTATACAAACTTCTTCGGTATATATTTATCTTAGTAATTGGCTTGGGGTATCTGTTTCAAATAACGGAAAAATATTATACGGTACTCATGATACAGCTGCCAACTACTCTCACACAATAGTAACAGATTCAAATTATATATGTTCCTGCGGTAAAAAAGGCTGCTGGGAATCTGTAGCTAGTATAAAAGCATTTATGAAAGAACTTCAAAACAAAAGTGATAAATATAAAGATTTAACGTTTGATGACATTATAAAAAATTATAAAAATGATGATACGGTTATAGATACTTATAAAAATTTTCTAGCCTATTGGGTTTCTATAGGAATATATAATATAGTTAATACTTTTGACCCAGAGATAATATTTATAGGAGGAGAAATGATTTATCTGGGCAATGATTTTATTAATGAAATAAAAAATAATATAAAAAATAAATTTAATTCCTATGACTTTATTACAGAAATCAAAATAGTTGAAAACTTCAAAAAAATTGAAATACATGCAGCGGCATCAATAGCCATATATGATTTTTATAATAACAGTTTATACAAATATCTTTCAGCTAAGTAGAATAATATTAATTTGAGGACTAAAAGCATAATGCTGCTCTATTTTTTTTCTAGTATCTTCTATTAAATTAATAACATCTTCAGCTTTACTAGGTTCTTCATCTTCTTTATACAGATGCTCATTAACAATATAATTAGGAAATCTTTTATGCCATCTCATAGCACCAAATTTCATGTCAAGTCCGCCTACACGTTCTACCATTTCATAAGCCTTAATATCATGAGAATCCTCAAAAACAGGTCCTATATTTGCTTCCATTGGGGCAACCGAGCCTCTTATATATTTGAACCAATCTATTCTATTATCAATGCTTTCAGGCAAATCATTATCCAATTTAAATACCGCTGATAATATTACTATAAATTTCCTCTCATCTTCAGTTAAATTCAAATATTCATCTTTGCTTAGTTCTAATACTGAGCAGTCTTTTTTATTAAAAATTTTCACTGATTCTAAAAATTTCAATAATGATATACCAAAAGATTCTAATTTATCATAAATAGCAGCCCCTATTCTAGTATTCACTAAAGCCACAAACTCTAATCCTGATAAATTTCTAATTCTAGCCTCATGTGAAAGCCTTTCTAAAATAGCAGAACTATTAGATTTTAAAACTCCGCCTTCTAAAAACTCAAAAGACTCAAACTCCCCTTCTAATGATACTATTATTCCATTATATCCTTTATCAGAAACAACTACCTTGCTTGTATCGCCAATAACAAAATAATCTATTTTTTTATTATATAAAAAATTTGCTATATCCAAAAAATCCTGTATCTTTTTTACAGCTATATACAAATCAATATTTCCGCCAACATTAAAACTGCTGCATTTACTAAAAGGCTGATTTTTATAATATTCTATCTTTTTTTCTTCGAGAAAACTCTCAACTATCTTGTAATTGTCTTGCATAGTCATTGCTAACCCTCACTATATTACCAGCTCCTAATGTTATTATTATATCCCCATCTTTTTTTATACTCTCTAACACCGGCAATACTTCATCTATGTTTTTTATATATCTCACATTCTTATTTTGTTTTTTTACTATATCACATATAATCTCGCCATTAACCCCAGCAATAGGAGCTTCTCCCGCAGCATAAATATCAGTAATAATTACCTCATCGGCATCATTAAAAGCATACTCAAAATCATTTAAAAGCAGCTCAGTTCTGCTGTATCTATGAGGCTGAAATACTGCTATTATACGCCTGTTTTTATATCCCTCTTTAACCGATGACAATGTAGCCTTTATTTCTGTTGGGTGATGGGCATAATCATCAAATAATGTTATCTCTTTATCATATAGTTTATTTAATCTTCTGCCTACACCTTCAAAAGTTTTAAGCCCTTCTTTTATATCAGGAACATCTATACCCAAATGATAAGCAACACCTATAGAAGCTAAAGAGTTTAATACATTATGTATTCCAATAAGAGGCACAGAAAACTCCCCCAAACACTCTTTATTATGATATACTATAAAATATGTAATAGGAGCTTCTACCCTAATAGAATCTTTATCTACATAAAAATCATATAATTTATCAAAACCATAAGAATAATATTTTTTATTAGCACTTTTAGATAAATCCCTTACAACATCATTCTCAAAACATAAAAATGAACAGCCGTAAAAAGGAACTTTATTAATAAACTCTAAAAAAGCAACTCTTAAAGCCTCAACATTTCCGTAATAATCCAAATGATCATTATCTATATTAGTTACAACATTAATAACAGGAGAAAGCCTTAAAAAACTTCCGTCACTTTCATCAGCCTCGCATACCATATACTCACTGCTTAAATCATTACAAGCGGCATTGCTTTTCAAATTAAAATGATTGCCGCCTATGATACAAACAGGATTAAGACCTGCATGCATCATTATCTGACTTATAAGTGAAGTTGTAGTAGTTTTGCCATGAGAGCCTGATATTGCTATACCGTATCTTAAACGCATAAGCTCTGCAAGCATCTCTCCTCTTGATATAACTGTTATCTTTTTTGCCTTTGCTGCAACTATCTCTTCATTTGCAGGACTTATAGCCGATGAAGTTACAACCGCAGTAATATCATCTTCTATATTAGATGCATGATGACCATAATATACTTTTATCCCTGATTTTTCTAAAGATTCAGTTTTTGCTGTTTTTGCCAAATCACTTCCAGTTATAGTAAAACCAATAGCATTTAATACACTTGCTATTGCACTCATTCCTATTCCGCCTATTCCTATAAAATGTATCTTTTCTTTTCTTTTTGTAAACATTATGTAAGTCAATCCTTTAATAATAAATCAAAAACTTTAATGATAAAAATTAATCAATTATTTATTTTTCAAATTACTCATTATATCATCTACTATTGAAGACACAGCTCTTGAACTCCAACTGCTTCTAATTTTTTCACGCATAGTTTTTAATCTTTCATCATTATTCAAATTATTTATAACAACACTCTCTAACTTTTCTTTATTTAAATCTGATTCTTCTATTAAATAAGCCATATCTTTATTAAGTAAATCCAAAGCATTAAAATACTGGTGATTATCTGTTGCATACGGAAAAGGTATAAGCAAAGAAGGTACATTAACTGCTAATATCTCACTTATAGAACTGCTTCCCGCCCTAGATATAACAAAATCAGCTGCATGAAGTAAATTAGCCATATCCTTATAATAGCTATGTACAAAAACATTATCAAATTTAGCATTATTAACTTTTTCTATTATCTCAGAAGCCCATTTAGGTCCTGCAAGCCATTCTATACGTACATTTTTTACTTTATCTTTAATATCTTTTATACATTCAAAAAACATTTCATTTAATTTTAATGCTCCCTGAGAACCTCCCATAACAACTAAGAGTTTATCATCATTAGATAATTTCATAACTATTCTTGCCCCTTCTCTATTAACTACAAAGAAGTCATTTCTTACAGGGTTTCCAAAAACTTTTCCTTTAGGCATAAACTCCAAAGTCTTTGAAAAAGTTAAATAAGTTTGTTTTGCATATTTATAAAATATTCTATTAACTTTACCAGGTATAGAGTTCTGCTCGCATAAAAATATAGGTATATTATTCCATTTAGCTACATACAGCATAGGAAGAGATACAAATCCGCCCATTCCTATTATACAGTCTGGTTTATGTCTTTTAATAATTTTTAGAGACTTCATCAAAGCAGGTATAAATCTTAATATAAAGAGTATTTTTTTCCAAAAATTTCCCGGAGGATTAATATTAATAGTATTAAAATCATAATTATGAGGTATAAGATGATAGTCTTTTTGAGCAACTACAAGTCTAGGTTTATGTCCCTGATGTTTTACATAATCGTATATTGAAATAGCAGGTGTTATATGTCCTGCTGTACCTCCTCCGCATAAAATAATATTCATTTTTCACTCCTTTGAGTTATTTTTAAAAGTATAGCAACCATTATCATATTGATAACTAAAGCATTTCTTCCGTAACTAATAATAGGAAGCGGCATTCCAGTAGTAGGTATCATAAGAGTTGCAACCATTATATTTAAATATGCCTGAACACTTATAAACATAGTTATAGCAAACGAAAGATTTTTTAAAAACAGATCATTTGTCCGCGATGATATAATAAAACCTCTTATAGTAAATGATAAAAACAAAAGAAGTATTATTAAATTACCTACCAAGCCATATCTTTGAGATACTGAAGCATATATAAAGTCAGTTAATGCTGCAGGTAAATGAGTACTCACATCTCTTATTTCCTCATCAGGTATACCAGTAATTCCGCCATAATTGAATGCCAATTTCGCCCTTCTAATTTGATAAATATCCTCTTCCGACTGAGACTGCGGGTCAAGATATGAATTAACCCTGCTTCTCATATACGGTATATTAAATATAAATAAAGCAAATAGTATCGCAAGAAGCAATGCAGAAAAAAGTAAAGATTTAAAAGGTATGCCGCCGTAAAAAAATATTGAAAAACCAACCATAGCAAATAATAATGCCGTTCCAGAATCTGGTTCTATAAGTATAAGCCCTGATACCAAACATAAAATAAGAAGCGGAGGAAACAGTCCTTTTCTTATATCAAATAATTTCTCACCTTTTTTACTAAGTACGCTTGCAAAATATATACTGCAGGTTACCTTTGCTATTTCAGAAGGCTGTATGGTAATTCCAGAAGGAAGTAAAAGCCACCTTTTAGCATAACTTCCTGCAACCGTTATACCAAATAAATATACCCAAACAAGAAGAATCAATGTAAAAAGCAAAAGAAAAGGCACCATCTTATCTAAAAATCCAAAAAAATCCGGAAGAATAAGAACTATTAAAGTGCCTAATAGCATTATAGATAATAATTTAAAATGATTATCAAAATATCCGCCATTAGGCTCATGTATAGTCTGAGCACCATATATAGCTACTAAACCAGCCACAAGTAAGGCTATATATATAATCAATAAATATCTGTCCGGCATTAATTTTCTTTTTATCATATTAAAATAAACACTCTTTAAATTATTTATAATATCTTATAGGCTAATGACGCTTTCAGTTCTATGAAAGTTTCATTATTATAATAAGGAATACCTACATGCAAACCAGCTGAAGCTCCTATATTGAGTAATAATCTTTCTTTCAAGAATTTAAAATTTACAATAGCAGCTATTCCTAATTTATGCGATAAATGTTTCGAATTAATCAAATAAGTAAGTCCGTAATACCCGCCTATATAAAATAAACTAATTCTCCCTAAAAGAAAAAAATCATTAATAAGTTCAAACTCGCTTTTTTTATGAAGTATAGAAGTTCTAGGATCATAATAATATTCTTTATCTCCAACATTAACATATGAAATATTTAAATTATTTATCAAAACAAAATTATTAAACTTAAATATAAAATAAGGAGAAACATTTATTATATAACCAAAAGCACTGCCTTTCTTCATGGCATAAAGTTCATCAAAAGAATAACTTACATCTTTACTGTCAAAACCAGCATATCCAAAGTTCATAATATTAAACATAAAATCAGCATATCCGCTTATTCTAACACCCAAAAACGACAGCGGTCTAATATCAGCAAATACCCCTACCATATCCGAAGACAGAGAAAAATTATTTTCTATGCCGAAATCTGCTTTAGTACCTTTAAATAAAAAATTAGTAGCATTTTTATACATATATAATCTATAATATAATCTGGTTTCTAAATTAAATTTTATATAGTTAAATCCTCCTAAAGCAGTTTGTTCTATAAAAAGTTCATTACTGTAAATACCAGTATTCGTATTTACTGATAACTCCCTCTCATACATATCCATATTAAAAAGAGTATTTATATCAGCAAAAACAAGGCTTGGATATAAACAAATCATTATTATAATAATATTTATCTTTTTCATTTAAATCTTAAATATCCAATACAAACTTTTTAATATGATACTTTATAAAACAAAAAAATCAAGATTATATGTATTAAAAATATTGCACAGGAGCCAGACATATTGCATTAAGTATTCCTTAATTTCTTGAAGTATAACACAGGTGTATAATAATTTAAAGCAGAATGTATACGTTTATGAT
>NZ_CASEGO010000034.1 GCF_949287625.1 uncultured Brachyspira sp.
CCAACAAAAGAACTGGGGTGTGGGGCAAAGCCCCGCAAATATCAAAATTTAAAAAATTTATTTTTTGACAAACTGTATTTGTTTAGGTATATACTATTTATAAACTTATAATTGCATTTATTAATAACTTAAAATTGGAAAGCTATATTTGTTTAGGTATATTTTGAAGATACAATTAATAAAATCAAAACAATATTTATTATTTTGAAACAAGTCTATTTAAATTGCAGTAACTATAAGATTTAATTTTATAATAAAAAAAGCTCAAGACTTTACCTTAATGACAAAGCCTTGAGCCAAACACTATATTAAAAAACTATCCTTATGTCTAAATAATGCCTGCTATTCTTCCAGCAATTTGATAGAAAGTAAAACTAACTATCCAAGCAACAGCCAATGTATAAAGCATTAGGAAAGGTATCCATTTTTTACCTATTTCTGAACCTATTACTCCTACCGCTGCAAAACAAGGGAAGTATAAAAGTACAAATAGTAATAATGTATAAGCTACTATAGGATTAAATACGGGATCATTTCTTAAAGATTCAGTAAGTACTGTTTCATCTCCATCTTCTATAGATTTGATCTGAGCTATTGTAGAAACTAATACCTCTTTAGCAGCTCCCCCTGCCACAAGCCCAATACCTATTCTCCAGTCAAATCCTAAAGGTTTTAATACAGGCTCTATAAATGTACCTATTTTACCAGCATAACTATGTTTTAATCCTTCAGAAGCTCTTAATCTTTCAAACTCAGCATTTATAACCTCTTCATCATTAGCATCTAAACCCTGACTTACAGCTAATGATTTAGCTTCATTCATAAGCCTTTCATTATCTGCATCAGTAGGTTTGTACTGAGGGAAAGTCATCAAAGCCCAAATAATTATAGAAGCAGCAAATACATAAGTACCAGCTTTTTTAATATACATCCAGCCTCTGTCAAACATATGTCTTAATACTGCTTTAGCTCTTGGTATTCTGTATGGAGGAAGCTCCATTACAAAAGGAGTTTCTTCTCCTTTAAAGAATGCTTTTCTAAATATAAATGCCATTATAAAAGCCATTAAAACACCAATCATGTATATGCTGAACATTACAGAAGCAGCCATTTTTGGAGCGAAGAAAGCACCTATAAAAAGTATATATACTGGAAGTCTTGCTCCGCAGCTCATAAATGTAGTAATTAAAACAGTTACAACTCTGTCTTTTTTACTTCTTAATGTTCTTGCTGCCATAACTGCAGGTATAGTACAGCCGAAACCTAAGAAAAGAGGTATAAATGACTGACCATGAAGCCCTAATTTATGCATTATTTTGTCCATTAAGAATGCAGCTCTTGCCATATATCCAGAGTCTTCCAAAAATGAAATGCCTGTAAAAAGTATAAGTACAAGCGGAAGAAATGATAATACAGCACCTACTCCTCCTATAACCCCATCAACAATAACCGACTGTATCAAACTGCCTTCTGGAAGTAAACTGCCTACAAAACCAGATAATGCTCCTATACCCATTTCAAGCCAGCCCTGAGGATATGCTCCCACTGTGAATGTTATCTTAAATATCAGCCATAATACAACCAAAAATATTGGAAGACCAAGCCATTTATTTAAAAATATTACATCAGCAGCCTCAGTAAAGTTAAATGCTTGTATATTATCCCTATGAACAGCCTCCTGCAAAGCTCCTCTTATATATGAGTATCTTTTATCAGCTATTATAGAATCAGTTTTGGCATTCATAGAGTTTTCTAATTTTATAATTTCTTTATTTAGAGTTTCTATAACATCTCCGCCGTTATTGCATTCTCTTCTTATGGAGTGAATTGCTCTTTCATCTTTTTCTAATGCCTTTATAGCAAGCCATCTCTTATGAAGATTGCTTATATCTCCCTGCATTTTATTTGTAATTATTTCTATAGATTTTTCAACTTCTTCTCCGTATCTTATAGCAGAATCCTGATGAAGTTTATTTCCAGATTTGTACATCTCTTCTATTTTTTCTAATATCATGACAACACTTTCGTATTTATTGCCATGTACTTTCATTACTGGAAGTTTAAAAAGCTCTGTTAAAATTTTTTCATCAATATTAACTCCGTTTTTTTCAGCATGCTCATACATATTAAGTACGCATACTATAGGTATACCTAATTCTACAAGCTGCAATGTAAGATAAAGATTTCTTTCCAAATTTGTAGAATCTATAACATTGATTATAAAATCAGGTTTTTCATTAAGTAAGACATCGCATGCAACAACCTCATCTTGAGAATAGGCACTTAAACTATAAACACCGGGCAAATCAATCAAATCATATGTATATCCGTTATACATCATGTTAGCCTGTCTTTTCTCTACAGTTACGCCGGGATAATTTGCAACTTTATAGTTTGCTCCTGTTAGTGCATTAAATATTGTAGTTTTTCCAGAATTGGGATTTCCAGCTAATGCTATTTTTAATTTTGTATTATTAGAAGGAACTTTTATCTTCTTAGCTATATCATTTTTATTTTCAGTTAATGAAGCTTCATCTTCTTTTAATTCTTTATGTTCAACTGGTTTTAATACTCTTTCTTTTTTTATTTCAATATTAGATTTATCAACTTCTATTCCGTTAGCTTCAGATTTTCTCAAAGAAATTTCATAATCCATTATATGAACTTGTATAGGGTCTCCTAGAGGTGCTTTTCTTACAATCCAGCCTTTAGCCCCCGGAGTAAAACCCATTTCTATAATTCTTTGTCTAATTTCACCGTCAGTGGCTACTTTATCAACGACAAAACCTTCTTCAATATCCAATTCAGTTAGTTTCATAAATTTTCTCCTTGAAAATTATAAGATATTTACAAATTGTTTGTGTATTCTAACATTTAAATAAAAATTGTCAATATATTAATATGCATTTTTGTTATTTTTTGTTTATATTTATAATAATATTATGACTATTGATATAGTTTTATTTTTTGTATATTATTTAATATAAACATTATTAGGATAAATTATGTATAATGAGAGACATTTAAAAAATATAGGTGCAGCAATAGATAAAGCAAAGGCACTATATGACAATTGTATATGCTGCGGACATATATGCGGTATTAATCGTAATGAAAACAAGATAGGAAGATGTAAAATTTTTGAAGATACTCATCATATAAAAGTTGCATCCCACACACTTCATTTTGGAGAAGAGCCTATGATTGTAGGAGAGAGAGGAAGCGGAACAGTATTTTTTTCAAGCTGTAATTTGAACTGTGTATTTTGTCAGAATTACCAGATTAGTAATGAAGGAGTAGGAGAAGAAGTTAATATAGAAACACTATCTGATTATTTTTTGAGTTTAGAAAGAGATGGAGCTTTAAATATAAATTTGGTAAGTGCTACACATGTTATATATCCAGTGCTTAAAGGATTAAAGACTGCTTTTGAGAAAGGGCTTAATCTTCCTATAGTTTACAATACAAATGGATATGATACCAAAGAGTTGCTTGATTGTTTAGACGGCATAGTTGATATATATTTGCCTGATTTGAAATATGTTTTTGATGATAAAGCTATAAAGTATTCGAGGGCTGAAAATTATTTTAATGTTGCTATCAATGCTATAGAGATAATGAAAAGTCAGGTTGGGGATTTGACTGTTAATGATAATGGTATTGCTGAGAGAGGCATTATAATAAGGCATTTAATACTTCCAAATAATGAATCTGATTCTTATGATGTATTAATAGAGTTAAAGGAGAGGGGATTTTTAAAAAGCACTATATCTTTAATGTCTCAGTATAATCCTAAATTTAAGGCTTTAGATTTTGAAAATATAAACAGGAAGCTATATAAAAAAGAGTATGATGATGTTGCAGATTATGCTCTTGATTTGGGTTTTGAAAATTTATTAGTTCAGGAGATGGAGAGTTCTGAAAATTATTTGCCTGATTTTACTAAAGAAAAACCTTTTCAAATGTAGTTAATCTAGTTTTAAGATATTTTTTAATTAAAATTAAATAATCTTTATATTTTGACAAAAATATTTTATAATGTATAATTATTTAATAATTAGAGTATTGTTTATTTGATTCTTTTATTAATTTAAGGAAGAAACTATGAAAGAAATTTTTGCACTTTTGGAAAGCGAAGAGGTAGAAAAAAGACTTGAGGCTCTTGAAGAGTTGGCAAAAAATGTAGAAAATTCCGATAAAATATCTGTAATTAAAGCATTGAAGCCGCATATACTAGATTGGGACGAGAATGTCAGACTTAAAGTGGCTCAGGTATTAAAATTGTATACAGGACAATAATATGGGAAGAATAATATCTTTTTCTAGCGGTAAGGGCGGTGCAGGAAAAACTTTATGCTCAGTTAATTTTTCTGCAGAATTAGCCTCAAGAGGATATAAAGTTTTAGTATTTGATATAGATATTAACTGTTCTAATGTATTTATATTACTTCATGTCAAACCGCAATCTAAATTACAAGAATATTTTGAAGGTACTTTAACATTAAAAGACTGTGTTATAAGAAGCGAATACGGTATTGATGTTATTAGTGCTGGGGTTAATATACAAAGATTTGTTCAGTTTGAAAATGATTTTAATTTGTCGAACCTTGCTAAAGATTTAAAAGTCTTAGCTAATGATTATGACTATGTTATAATAGATTATGCGGCAGGTATTACTCAGCCTATGATGCGTTTTTATGAGATGTCTGATGATATTATACTAGTTGCAAATCCAGAGATTACAGCTTTGACAGATCTCTACAGACTTATGAAGATGATATATGTTAATAATATGACGGACAAAATGTATTTGATAGTCAATAAAGTAAAAAATATAGACTGGGCTATTAATTTATACAGAGAAGTTAAGAAGGTAACTGCTAAGTTCTCTCTTGATATTAATTTAGTCCTTTTAGGTCCTGTGCTTTTTGATGAAGAAAAAGTTATGATATCAGTTCAAAAAAGAACACCTATTATAATACTTTATCCAAAAACTCCTATAAAGGGCGGTTTTTCATTGGCGGTTACTAGATATTTGTATGATATAGGCGTAATGAAAGATGAAAATGCCAGAGAAAAAACTTTCTCTGACTTTTTCTAATTATGTAACTTATATATTTTTGTTTAATTTTTATTTAATATTATAATAGAATAATAACTATGTAAAAATTATTTATATAAATTATGTAGTTGTTTTTTATAGTATTATAGTATATTTGTGTATTTTTATGCTTTAAATTTATTTTTTAAGTAAAATATTAGTTTTTTTAATTTGGAGTTTTATTATGTTTTATAAAAATTATAAAAAGCTTATAGATAAAATAGTCTGGTTCATTCCATCAAAAAAACATAGAGATAATTTGAGATTAATATTATGGGATGTTATATCTTCTGTATATAAATTAGAATTTATCCTAAATTATTTAAATTCATATGAAGATGAAAGATGTATAATTATAGGAATATCAGGAGGTCTTAATGATCAATTTCATAAATATGTTTTAGGTGAAACAATAAAAAATAAATTTAATATGAAAGTAAAATATGATATTACTTGGTATAATGATTATGGTATTGATGATGATGGTAATTTTAATAGACATTTTGAGCTATTAAAGTTATGTCCTAATATAGATATTGATATTGCCTCTGAAGAGGAAGTTTTTGTATATAGAAATTGTTTTATGAATGCTATTAAAAATATTAATGGTAATATAACTGATGAAATAAAAAATAAAAGAAATATATATATTTATTATTATTCTTATCCTACAGTTGATGGTGCTAATGTTGATGAAATAACTGATAGTATAGATTTAGACAAATTACATTATAATACACTTAATAGTTATAATTTGGAACTTTATAATGAATTAAAATCTGAAAAAGCTTCAGTTGCAGTCCATGTAAGATTAGGGGATAGTCATGTTATGAATAATTTTAAAAATATATTTTATTCTAGTTATGATAAGTATGTAGATTATATAATTGATTCAATATATAAAATGCAAGATAAATTAAGTCCCTTAAAACCTAAGTTTTTCTTTTTTTCAGATGATATTAATTGGGTAAATGATAATGTAATATCTAAATTAGATAAAAATATTTCATATAGAATAAATAAAGAAAAAAATCCTCCGCATTTAGATATCTATTTAATGTCAAGTGCCAAACATCAGATTATATCGTTAGGATATTTTGGAAATTTGGCTAGTTTATTTAATAAAAATAAAGATAAAATAATAATAAAACCTAGTGATTTTCAATCATTAAAAAATAGTTAGAACAATAGAAAATCTTTTTTTAATGACTAATATAAAATTATTAATATAATAATTGATTTTAATTTGACAAATATATTTAATATTGCTAAACTATTAATAATAGGAAATGATAAATTAGAGGTGTATAGTATGAGTAAAAATGTTGTTATAACTATCAGCAGAGAATTTGGAAGCGGCGGAAGATATATCGGTGAGATGGCGGCAAAAAAACTGGATATACCTTTTTATGATAAAGCTATAATAGAAATGGCATCGGATAAAACAGGATTTTCTCCAGAATATATTAAAGAAAATGAACAGAAATTAACGGGTGCTTCATTGTTTAATTTTGCTATATCAGGCTCTTATGCTGGAAATATGGTATTCGGTAATGGGGAATCTTTGCAAGATACTATGTTTTTTGCTCAAAGTAATGTTATTAAAGAAGTGGCTTCAAAACATTCTTGTGTTATAGTTGGAAGGTGTGCTAATCATGTATTAGAAGGAATGGATAATTGCATTAATATTTTTATCTACTCTGATTTGCAAAGCAAAATAAAGCGTGCTGTTAATGAATATAAATTAGACAGTGCTAATATAGAAAAAATCCTAAAAGAAAGAGATAAATTAAGATCCAAACATTATAATTACTATACTGGTAAAGTTTGGGGAGATGCAAGAAATTATCATGCCTGCTTTAACAGTGATTTTATAGGCATTGATAATACTGTAGAATTAATAGAAAAAATAGCTAAATTTAGATTAGACAGATAGGTATATTATTATGAAAATAATAGCTGATTTACATAGCCATACTACAGTAAGTGAGCATGCATACAGTACAGTTAATGAAATGGTACAAGCGGCTAAAGAAAAGGGTTTTTTGGCTTTAGCTATTACAGACCATGGTCCTGCTTCAAGTGACGGGGCTAAGGAAGTTCATTTTAAGGCTATGCATAATTTGCCTGATTATATAGACGGCATAAGGCTATTAAGAGGCTGTGAGGCTGATATAATAGATTACAGCGGAAAAGTAGATTTAAGTGCTAGTGTATTAAATTATTTGGATTTTGTTATAGCTTCATATCATGAAGATGCTTTGCAGCCTCTAAACATAAGGGAGCATACCAATGGATATGCTGAAGTGATAAAAAATAAAGACATTGATTGTTTAGGTCATGTTGGTAATCCGAAATTTGAGTTTAATATTGAATATATAGTAAAATTATGCAAAGAATATGGTAAGTTAATAGAAATTAATTCATCATCTTTCAAAGTGAGAAAAGGAAGTTATCCTATATGCAGGGAAGTAGCACTTATGTGCAAAAAATATGAAACTAATATAATAGTGACTTCTGATGCTCATTCTATGTATAAGGTAGGAGATCATAAAGATGCTATAGATATGCTTGAATCTATTGATTTTCCAGAGAATCTTATACTTAATACTGATTATGACAGATTGATGGAATATCTTAATATAGAAAAATGATAATCTTTTTTTTAATTGTAAGTTTGCTTGCTTCTTCTATAGGAGCTATTTGCGGAATAGGCGGCGGTGTTATAATAAAGCCCGTGCTTGATTCTTTAAGTATTATGGAAGTGAGCAAAATAAGTTTTTTATCCTCTTGTACAGTGCTTTCAATGAGTTTATATACTTTTATAGTTTCAAAGATAAAAGGAGACAGTCTTGTAAACGGAAAAATAGCTACTCCGCTTGCTTTGGGGGGAGTGCTTGGCGGAATACTTGGTAAAATGTCATTTTCTTATGTTATTGTATTTTTTCAAAGTGAAAATATTGCAGGTGTTTTTCAGTCAGCAGTTTTGATATTATTAACTATACTTACTGTTATTTTTACTATAAAAAATATGATAGGTAAAAAAATAAAGTCTTTTCATGTAGAAAATATATTTTTATGTATTATTATAGGACTTATTCTTGGATTTTTATCATCATTTTTAGGTATTGGAGGAGGACCTTTTAATATAGCATTTTTGTATTTTTTCTTTAGTATGGATTCAAAAGCTGCAGCTCAAAATTCTTTATATATAATACTTTTTTCTCAAATAGCGAGCGTATTTATAAGCGTATCAAATAATGAGGTTTCCAAAGTTAATTTACGTTTTTTGATTGTAATGATAATTGGCGGTATATTGGGGGGAGTATTAGGCAGATTTATTAATAAGAAAATAGATTCTAATATTGTTAATAAACTATTTATAACTATATTAATAGTAATAATTTTGATAACTTCCTATAATTTGTACCATTTTTCTATTAATATATAACTTTTAATGTTGTTTTATGTTATAATTATTACTATACTATTAATATGGCGGTAATTATATATGTTAGATATCATTATAAATAATATAGGTACCTTAGTAACGGCACAAGGCAGCGATCCATTATATGGTAAAAATCAGGGAAAAGTAAAAGTATATAATAATATTTCGATAGGCATCAAAAATGGTCTTATAGAATATATTGGAGCATCTCCAAATGAAAAGGCTAGAAAAACTATCAATGCCAATGGTGCTTTAGTTACATCTGGTTTAGTTGACTGCCATACTCACTTTGTATATGGCGGAAGCCGTGAAGATGAGATGTATGATATAGTTACTGGGCATATGAGATATTCTGATATAATAAAGGCTGGATATGGTATATTATCTACTGTAAAAGATACTAGAGAACAGACAGAAAATGCACTTTATAAAAAATCCATTCCAATACTTGACAGCATGATAAAATACGGAACTACCACTGTAGAGGGTAAAAGCGGTTATGGTTTGACAGTTAAAGATGAGATAAAGATATTAAATGTTATGAAAAAATTGAATGAAAACCATAAAATAGATATAGTTTCTACATTTATGGGCGGACATGTTGTACCTGATGAATATAAAAATGATAGAAAGGGATACGTTAATTTAATATGTAATGATATGATACCTAAAATTACTGGTCTAGGACTTGCAGAGTTTTGCGATGTATTTTGTGAAAATTGCGGACTTAATATGGAAGAGAGCCATAATATTCTGGAAGCAGCCAGAAAGCATAATTTAAAACTTAAAATACATTCGGATCAGCTTGAAACCAGCGGAGGTTCTTATTTGGCAGCCAGATTTAAGGCTGTAAGTGCTGAGCATTTGATTATGGCTGATGACAGATGCATAGACGTTATAAAAAAACAAGGTGTAATAGCTGTACTTTTGCCAAATGCTTCTTTTTATTTGGGAATGCCTTATGCTAGGGCTAGGTATATGGTAGAAAAGGGTATACCTGTTGCTATAGCTTCTGATTATAATCCTGGTTCAAGTACTTGTTTTAATATGCAGTTCATTATGAAATTAGCATATTTAATATATAGATTAAGACCTGAAGAAATATTAAATGCTGCTACAATTAATGCCGCATGTGCTATTGACAGGTGGACAGAGATAGGCACTATTGAAGTTGGTAAAAAGGCTGATATTATAATATGGAATACTAAAAAATTAAACTTTTTACTCTATACTTTGGATAATAATTTATGCGGTATTGTTTTTAAATCAGGTGAAATTGTATATAACAGCACTAATATTTAGTAAATTATCATAGTGTAAAAATAATTATAGTTTTTTAATATATTTTTTATTGTTTTAAAATATACAAGTATTATTTTTACTTGACAATTTAGTCTTATTTGATTATATTATATAAATATACGTATATATCTCTGTACGTTTTTTAACTTTAAGGGAGTAGTTTGTATAAAATATAATGGAAGAAGAATTATTTTCTAGGAAGGAGTCTGTTAAGGATATTTTTTCTGTTATAGAAAGTAAATTAAAAAACGGCTTATTTGAAGAGTCTATGGAAGATTTTGATAAGATTATGTCTATGGACTTTGAATGTGCTGATCTATATGAAAATATATCCTGCGTTAAATTTTGGATTAACAGACTTGATAAGTTTAAAAGCGTAGAGAGAAATTGTATAGAGTATTGCAAACTTTTAGATTCTACATACAAAAAATTTAGTATATTTGTACATACTAAATCTTATAATGAGAGTCTTACGGCAATTAATGCTATACATTATTATGTTTATAATAAAACGATAGACTTAATAATGCAGAAAAGCACTGATGATATTGAAGGCACGGAGGAATTACATTTACTTTCAAATGCTTTTATAGAGTTAAAGGATTATTCTAGGGCATTAAAATCTTATGAATATTTAAATACAATAGAGCCTTATAATTCTAGGACTCTTAGTCTTATCGCTATGATTTATGATATATTAGGCGATGAAAAGAAATGCAAATTATATATAAGAGAGGCTTTATTTTATGATCCTTTAAGTATAGAGTTTGAAAATATTAGCATTGAAGTAGTAAGAGAAATAAGAGATATAATAATAAAAAGAGGCATTCATAATAATAGTCAGGAGGAGATAATACTTTGGATGAGTGCCTATGGCGAGCTTATGAATATACTGGATGTGAAAAGACCTTTAAGTGAAAAAGAAGAGTTTGAACTTAGGAAAAAGATATCTAGGCTTGAAGCTGACTATAGAAAATTAAAATTGAGAGAGGCAGCAGCACCTAAACTTTTAGCTTCTTATGCATTTTTAACCACATATCTTATTATGCGTCAAAATGATTCTGATATTGAAGAAGTTAAGGTATGGGGCAGAAAGATGGCTATGATAGATAAGGATTTGCTGCAATACTACATAAAAATATTAGACAAGGAGTGATAATATGTCAGAAGCTCTACAAAAATTGGAAAATATATTTTCAGAAGAAACATTTACTAGAAAGCCATTACTTAATTATACAACTAAATATTTTTTTGATTTGGCTGCTGTAATTAATGAGATAAATGATACTAATGATATTAATGCTGCTATAGAGACTGCTAAATTACAATTAGATAAAAATCCTAATCATATATCAGCATTATATGCAAACGGACTTTTAAATTTAAAAATTGCAAACTATTCTGAAGGAAGTTTGGATAAACTTTTAGGTATTTTTAAAAATGCTAAGAAATGGAATATAGTTGAGTTTATAGCTCAGCAAATATTAGATGAATACTATGAAAGCGATTATGCTTTAAGATATTTAGCAAGCTATTATCAAAGCACAAATAGAGAAGCTGAGGCTTTAGAAATATGGGAAAGACTTATACGTTTTGATGTTTCAAATCCGGAACTTCCAGAAAAAATAGCCCATACCAAAGAATTAGCAGGCGATATAAAGAGTGCAGTATATTACTACAAAATAGCTTTTGAAAGAAATCTTTTAAGAGAGAGAGATAATGCTGAAAGCGATATAAAAAAAGTTCTTCAGTATGAGCCTGATAATTATAACTATTTGCTTAAACATGAGAATGCATTAAAGGCATTAGTTGATTCTAATATAATGATAGATGTTTGGAAAATAATATTTTTCTACTATTTTGAAAATAACAGATACAGCGATGCTTTGAAAACTATAAAAAAATTGCTTAATTATGAACAGGATATAGTAGCTCAGAATAATAAAAAAGCTAAATTTTTCAGACACAGACTTGTAGATGTTTATAAAGCATTGTACCCTAATCATACACTTTTTGAAAAAATAGAAGAAATATCTTCAATTACTAATGTTAATAAAAAACCAAAAGAATGTATAGAAATATTTGAAAAATATATACAATATGATGTTGATAAATATGTTATTCATAGAAACTTCGGGGTAGGTAAGATTAAAGCTATTAATATAGAATTCTTAATGATAAAATTTGTATCTCAGGAAGATGTAAGAAAAATGACATTTGACATGGCTATACAGTCTCTTACTACTCTTCCAGCAGATGATATTAATGTTTATAAGGCGTATAAACTTAATGAAATAAAAAAAATAGCAGAAGAAAATCCTACGGAGCTTTTAACTATTATTTTAAAATATAAAAAAACTATTACAACTAAAGATTTAAAACAAGAATTAACTTCAAAACCAGCTGTAGTAGTTCCAGAGGCTTCTTATACTAAATGGCTTGAAAGTGCTAAAAAATCTGTAAGAGCTTCTACTACTGTTAAGTTTGATAAAAATACTTTCCTTTATAATGAAGAAGCTGAAACTTATGATGCTGAATGTTTGTCTAAGTTCAATAAAACTGATAATTTCTTTGAAAGATATCAGATATATATGGAATATTTAAATTATACTCCTAATTTGAATTCTGATGAGGCTAAGGAGATGAATAATTATTTTGTTAATATTTCTAAAGATAAAAAATCTCCTAATGATGAGAGAATAGTGAGTACAATATATTTAAGAAGTCTGGCATCCGTTGATAAAGATATACCTATGCTTTCTGACATAGTTAAAGATATTGATGATTATACTCATGTTTATGAGGTTCTTCCTTCTTCAAATTACAGAGAGAAGTTCATAAAAGCTATTTGGGACGGAAGAAGAGATGATTATTATAATATTATATTAAAAATGCTTTATTCTTCTCAGGTAAAAAACAATTATCTTATAGTAAATAAATTATTTGCTGACGGTAAAGTTGATATGCTTGCTAAGACTATTGATGATATATTTCTTCATTACAGAGAATATCCTGAGGCATTTGTATATTTTGCTCAGAAGATACTTGACGGGGAGTATTATGATGATATAGAGGGAGACATTAAAATAAATAAAAACTCTCTTATGATAGGGCTTCTTAGTATTATACCTCATCTTTCTAAAATGGTTGATAAAAAAGAAACATCTGCTCAAGCTAGAAAACTTTTGAAAGTGGTATATGATTTGGTATTTGATAAGGCTTATTTACTCAAGTTTATAGAAAATGAATCTGAAGATGATGTGAAAATTATATTCAGTGAGTTCCAAAAGTTGGTTAATTTAGAGCAGCATTATAAAACTGATATAATTTCTGCTGTTATTAAGCGTTTCCCTAATTGGAAAATATAATTAATAATATAGAAATAATGTAAATAAAGGGCTTTAAAAAAGCCCTTTATTTTTTATTATAGTTTTATATTATCGAGTATTTTTATTATATTAAGTCTTACTAAAATAATGAATACTAAAAATAAAATACTGAATGATATATATAAAACATCTTTTGCTTTGATAAATGACTCATATAGCCTTGTCTTGTCATAAGGAGCACTGTATCCTCTCACTTCCATAGCAACGGCTGTTTTTACTGATGACTGTATCGCCAAAATTACTATTGGTATAAAAAGATTGGCTGAATTAGTTATTTTCTCTCCTATTGGCATTAATTGATAATCAAGCCCCCTTGCTTTCTGAGCTTTTCTTATTCTTAAAGCTTCATCTTTTATTAATGGTATAAACTTTAATGATAATGCTATTATGATACTTATGCTTTCTATTGGTATTTTTATATATTTCAAAGGATAAAATATTTTTTCTATGGCAAAGCCTATATCCGTTATATCCATAGATGATAGAACTGCTGCTGCAAGTATTATAATTCCAAATAATCTGAAAGCTGTATTTGCTATATAATCTATATTTCTGCCTATCAGAAAATAATTAATTAATATTATTGAAAGTAAAAGCCATATAGAAGCTATAAATATTTTTATAATATTTTTAATATTTATTCCTATAAGAAGTACATGCAAAATTATAGCTAAGGCACAGAATATAGTTTGATTTATTTTATTCATTACTACTAATGATACAGCTAAAAATAATGTGGATAAAAAAATAGTTCTTGGGTCAAATCTTTTTGTCATAATAATACTCTTTTAATAAAATAATTTTTGTATTAATTCATCAGCATTTGATACATTATCAATATTATTCATTCCTAATTTTTTAAGCTCTTCTATATATAAAAAAATTTCAGGTTCTATTAGATTATATTCTTTAAGTATATCTTTTGAAAATAATAAATCTTTGGGCTTTCCTTGAATATATTTTTTATTTTTATTAATGATAAAAACATAATCTCCGTATTCTATTATATCATCTAGTATATGAGATGACTGTATAATAGTAATATTAGAAGTTTTATTTAAATTTTTTATAGTATTCATGAATGTACTTTTGCTTTCAAAGTCAAGTCCTGCTGTAGGTTCATCTAAAAATAATATTTTAGGAGAAGTTATTATTATAGAGGCTAGTGCTATTGTTCTTTTCTGTCCGCCGCTTATTTCAAATGGGGAGGCTTTTAATATTTTTTTATCAATGTTTAATATTTCTAAAGTTTCTCTTAATCTTTTATTAATTTCTTTATTATCAAGTTTTTTTCTTTTTAGATTAAATGTTATTTCTTCTCTTACTGTATTATTAAAAAATTGTTTTTCTGTGTACTGAAGCATTATTCCAGATGATTCTCTGAACTCTTTTAGATTATTCTTATCTTCTATATTTTTATTATCAAATAATATTTCACCTGATATTTTTTTTATAAGCAGGCATATAGTTTCAAGAAGTGTAGATTTTCCGCTTCCAGATACTCCTGCCAAAAAATGAAATTTTCCGCTTTCAAAAACTGCATTTAAATTTTCAGTTATTAGTTTTTTTTCTTTTTTGCTTATTATATATCCTGCATTTAAGTTTTTTAAACATATTTCCATAAACTTTCACAAACCTTTTTATAGTTAAAAATATCTTTATCTATCAATACATTTTTATTTTTGTATAATTCATAAGCCAGTTTAAAATTAATAGGCATATTTAATTTATGAAACTCATCGTTTTTTATTAAAGCTCTTACAAATTCATCTGAAGATCCATTAAAAGATATACTTCCATTATCCATAAATACCACTTCATTGCAATGCTCTATTTCATTAATATGATGAGTTACTATAATGACAGCAGTACCCATTGAATGTATTTTTTTTAATACTTCAATTACTTTCATTCTGTTTTCAGCATCAAGCATGGATGTAGGCTCATCTAATACAAGTATTTTAGGATTTAATACCAAAGACGAAGCTATACATAGTCTTTGTTTTTCTCCTCCTGATAATGAATGTACTTTATCTTTCCTTTTATTTGAAAGTTCTACTATTTCAAGTACTTCATCTATTCTTTTATGCATCTCTTTGCTTGGTATAGAATAATTTTCCATAGTAAAAGCAATATCAAGTTCTATAGTGTCTGCCACTATTTGATCATCAGGATTTTGAAAAACTAGGCTTGCTATTTTATATATTTCATATGCTTTTTCATTTATATTCATATCAAATATTTTTATTTCGCCTTTATTTGCTTTTTCTATTCCAAACATAAGTTTTATTAATGTAGATTTTCCGCTTCCGTTTTTTCCAAGAAGTGCCAAATAGCTATTTTCATCAATAGAGAGATTAATATTGTCAAGAAAATAGTTTTCATCATCATTTTGAATATATGAAAAGCATACATTTTTAAACTCTACGGCTTTACTCATTATGAAATTTCCTATAAATAAAAAATTAATATTAGGGCTTTAATAATAAAACCCTAATATATTTTTGTTAATAAAAAAATCTATTTTTTTAAATAATCATCAACATCATAAAAAGGTATATTTATATTATTTTCTTTTAGTATAGATTTAAACATTTCCATAAATATACCGCTTTCATTTATCATTTTTACTCTTGAGGTAATATCTTCTTTATCTTTATAAAGTCCTACTTCTCCTTCCCAATTAGCAGAGCATGTAAGATTAACTCCGCAGCTAGGACTTCCAGCTATTCCGTATATTCCTACTATTTCATATCCGTTATCAATATATTCTTTAAGAGTATTCACAAATGAATTTAGAGTTTCTTTAGTATATTTTTTATATCCAGAATTATTGAATTGTTCTTTTACATGTCCCCATCTTTTTAATCCATAGCATTCTGTTTCAGGGCATGGAAGCTGAAGTATTCCTATATTATTTTTAAATAGCTCTTGTACAAATGGAAAAAATACATTCATATCTTTGTATTCTCCTTTGACAACAGCATTTTGATTTAATATGCAATGCGATAATACAGCCAATTTTTTTGACCTATTCATTATCTATATCCTCATCTTTTGAAGAAGCAGCATTTTTTTGAGCTAATAATTTTTTATTTGTAGTTATTTTGGAGAGAAGAGAGCTAGGCATTCTTAAAATTATAATATATGCTATTATACAAGATAAAGGTTTGTCTATGATATTAGATATTATTCTAGGTATAAATGCAGAAGTGAATATTTTCTGACCGCTTTGAATTAAAAATCCTGTCATAATATCCATAGCTCCTCCAGCCAATCCTCCGTATAATATTACTGTTATAGGAGTTCCTACTAAAGGAGCTGCAACGGCAAGTATTACACCTGTTATTATAGCTGTATGAATTTTAAATCCGAATTTAATAGAAATAAATCCTGTTATTATACCTATCATCATGTTAACTATAGCATAAGGAAGTTCTGCAGGATTATTAACCATAGAAGTAATTAAATTTGTAACAAATCCAGTAATAGCTCCGTATAATGGTCCTAGCACTGCTCCGCTTAATACTGTACCCATTACATCGAAAAATACGAATGGAATATTTAAGTGTTTTGCTATAAATGAAAGCACTATATTTAATGCTACACCTATAGCACAAAAAGTTAATGAATACGCTTTTGTTTTCATTGTGTAAATCCTTTTAGTTTTTTATTATTAATTGATTAAAAAATTAATCAATTATATTCAGTTATATTCATTAAGATAATAAGAAGAGAATATCGATATTTTACAGACAGCCTGCCTGCATTATTTAGATTATCTGAGGAAAGTGGTATTGATTACTGAAATGCATATTTTGCGATGATGATAAAATATTCATAATAAAATTAATACCTTTAATGATTATTATTTTTGAAAATTATATTTTAATAATATAATTTAGAGACTAAAATGTCAATAGTTTACAAAAAATTATATATTAGAGTTTTATACTTGATATTTTTATTATTTTTGTTATTATACTTATAAAGTGATTTTACTGGATTTTTCTTATGTTTATTATTTTTTCAAAAAAAGTACTATTTTGTATGTTTTTTAATAATCATAAATTCCCTCTTAAATAAAAATTATTAGTCCGTGCGGCTTTAATAAAAATCATAATAAAAAATATTTTCAGGAGTTCATTTTATGGAACAGTCAAATGTTTCAAATAAAAAATCAATAATAAAAAAAGTAATTTTGATATTAATAATTTTGCTTGCAGTACTTTCTTATTTCTTTGTACCGCAGGTAAATAGTAATCTTAATACTGTATTTAAAATGTTTGCCTCTGGTGATTTTAATGTTGTAAAGGAATTTGTGGCTTCTTACGGACATTATGCTATGGCAGTTTCATTTATACTTATGGTGCTTCAGTCTGTAATAGCACCTTTGCCTGCATTCTTACTTACATTTGCAAATGCTAATTTATTCGGCTGGAAGGCTGGGGCATTATTATCTTGGTCTAGTGCTATGGCAGGTGCTGCTGTATGTTTTTATATAGCAAGAATATTAGGAAGAGATTTTGTTGAAAAGCTTACAAGCAAAACAGGCTTAAAACAAATAGATGATTTTTTTGAAAAATACGGAAAACAAAGTGTGCTTATAGCAAGACTTCTTCCTTTTATGTCTTTTGACATAGTAAGCTATGCAGCAGGATTAACTTCTATGAATTTTTTAAGTTTTTTTATAGCTACTGGAATAGGACAGCTTCCTGCTACAATAGTATATTCGTATGTAGGAGGCATGCTTACAGGAGGGGCTAAGCTGTTTGTTACCGGACTTTTAATATTGTTTGCATTGTCTGCATTGATAATTTTATTGAGGCAGATATATAAAAATAGAAAAGATAAAACTCAAAAAGTTGAAAATAAAGCTGAAGATAATGAAGTTAAAAACTAAATATATAAAACTTGTTATATTTTTGGCAGCAGTTATAGCTGTTATTATATTAAATTATCATTATAAATTTCATGATAGAATACATAATTTGGAAGATTTTAGAAATATACTTGGAGATAATATAATCAAGGCTTCTATTATATATATTATAGTAACAGCTATAGGAAGTTCTGTGTTAGCTTTGCCTGGTGTAGCATTTGCTTTGTTTTCCGGATTGCTGTTTGGACCTGTACTTGGTATAATATTATGTTCTTTTTCTGCTACTTTGGCTGCTGTAATTTCTTTTTTAATAGCTAGATTTTTCTTAAAAGATACTATAAAGCCATTGGTAGAGAAAAATAAATATTTAAATAAACTTTTATTTGAGGAAGGAAATAAAAATGCGATGCTGCTTTTGATGATTACAAGATTAGTACCTTTATTTCCTTACAATATACAGAATTTTGCTTATGGTATAACCGATGTTAGTTTCGTTAAATATTCATTGTATACATTTTTATTTATGCTTCCGGGTATATCTTTATTTACTATAGCTTCTGTAGGTGCAGTGTCCGAGAATAACAGATATTTATATTTTTTGATTGCTGGGGTTATTTTTATATTTGTATTGGTATTATCTTTATTTTTAAAGAGTAAATATATGAATGATAAATCTGTTTAGAGTATTTTTGGGAGTTTTGCTATAGTGTTTTTTATGAAATAATAACTTAAAAATATTGATCATTTGAATGTGTGAGCATTCAGAGCCTTTAAGCGAAATATTTTTAAGTTTTTTAAGAGTTAAAAATATTGATCATTTGAATGTGTGAGTATTCAGAGCCTTTAAGTGAAATATTTTTAAGTTTTTAAGCAGTTAAAAATATTGAGCATCTGAATGTGTGAGTATTCAGAGCCTTTAAGTGAAATATTTTTAACTTTTTAATAGGAGTAATATGTGAACAAAAAAATTATTATTATTTTATCTTTACTATCTGCATTTATGATTTCATCATGCGGAAGTAAACAATCTGGAGAATCAGAAAAAATAGTTTCAGGAAATTCTCAATTAACTAATTCAATGGGAAGTGTTATATTAAGAGATGAAGGTGCAGTTCCTGTTGTAATAGATAAAGATAATAAAGAGGTTATTATAGAAGCAACAGTAAATGGTAAATATTTTAATACACCGTCAAGGCATCATGGAATAGTGTTTAAAGGCGTAAAATATGGTGATAGAGGTGTATTGATAGGATTAGCAGATGAAAGAGAGTTTTATCAGGCTTTAAAAGATATAGGATGTGTTGAAGGAACAAATTTAACTATGGAAGACATGAAATTATCTAAGGCTGTTAAAGGAGAGCCTTTAGATGTATTTGTAACTTGGGAAGGATTAAATAAAGAAATTCCTTTTTCTGATATAATAAAATCTTCTGAAGAGAGAATGATGATAGTTAGATTTGGAGGTAATTTTGAAGCTGCTAAAGCTAATAGAACAGGCTGCATATTATGTCTTGACAGCTGCCCTATTGCTATAACAAGTGATTCATCATTTACTACTGCTGAACTTGAAAATAAGGAGATAGATAAATATATAAGAGAAGATGTACTTCCGCCTGACGGCACAAAAATTTCAGTTATATTTAGAATGAAGCAATTAGACTGCTGCTCTGTAGCAATAAATAATAATTAAAATAAATTTGACAGTAAAAAAATAGATAAGTATATAAGAGAAGATGTACTTTCCTGATGACGGAAGCAAAGTTTATGTAATATTTAGAATCGCAGAATAATATTTATTTAGTTTAAGTATAAATAATATAAAATAAATATTTTTAAGTTTTTTAAGTAGTTAAAAATATTGAGCATCTGAATGTGTAAGCATTCAGAGCCTTTAAGCGAAATATTTTTAAGTTTTTAAAAGGAGTAATGTATGAACAAAAAAATTATTATTATGTTATGTTTATTATCTGCATTTATGTTATCATCATGCGGAAATAAACAGCAATCATCATCAGTTAACAGCAATGGTGCAGAATTAACTAACTCTATGGGAAGCGTAATACTTAGAGATGAAGGAGCTGAACCTGTTGTTATTGATATAGAGAAAAAAGAAGTTATCGTTCCTGCGGAAGTAAACGGTAAATATTTTAACAGTCCTACAAGACATGGCGTAGTATTTGACAGAGGTGCTAACGGAGATAAATCAGTTTTGAGAGGTTTGTCAGATGAGAGAGAATTTTATCAGGCATTAATAGATATAGGTGCAGTAGCTGGAAACAATCTTACAATGGAAGATATGAAATTAGAAAAAACAGTTGATGGTCAGAAATTAGATGTATTTGTTACTTGGGACGGTTTGGGTAAAGAAATTCCTTTTGCAGATATAATAAGATCAGATGAAGAAAGACCTATGGATATTAGATTCGGCGGAAATTTTGAGGCTGCTAAATCTAAAAGAACAGGCTGCATACTATGTCTTGACAGCTGTGCAGTTGGTATTACAAGCGATGCTGCTTATGAAACAGGTGCTGTTGAAGTAAAAAAAATAGGAAGATACGGCAGAGAAGATGTACTTCCTCCAGACGGAACAAGAGTGTCAGTTATTTTTAGAATAGCTGAAGATAATAATTAAAAATTAAAGGGATTGATAGGTGAAATATTTTATTATACTTTATAATACTTTCTTATGGGCTATGATAATTGCCTTTATTATGTTTAAAAATGTATGGCTTGAGATGAGAGTTAATGTAGGTTTATGCTTTTTTATTATATGGGCTTTGCTTTTTATTATATTCTTATTTGTAAGCAGTAAAAAGAATATTTTTAAAAATTTTAAAATATTTTCATCTATTAATCTTATATTATTTTTGGTAATTACTTTAATAATATTGTCTGTGAAAAGTGCTGCATATATTCCTGCTTCTATTATAAGAGACGGATTATATGTTTTTAAATCATTAAAACTTAATACTATAAATATTATTCTGCTTTTATTTATTTTTGGCGGACTTATTATTATATATTCTAAAAAAGTAATAGATAAAGGTAATGAATAAATGAAATCAAATGCCTTTATTATATTTACTAGAATACCAATAGCTGGAAAAACAAAAACAAGACTTCAAACAAAATTGACCCCAGATGAATGTGCCGATATTCATAAATGTTTTTTAAAAGATATATATAAAGAAATGATAGGATTAAAAGAGTATAATATTGATATTATAGTATCATATAATCCAGAAGGTGATTTTAATATATTAAAAGAAATATTTAATAATGATGTTAAGTATATTAAACAGGAAGGCAGCGATCTTAATAAAAAAATATATAATTCTATTAAAGAGGTATTATCTTTAGGATATGATAAATGCGTTTTGATAGGTGCTGATATACCAGAGATAGCTAAAGAAAATATTATAAATGCATTTAATATACTTAGTGACAATGATTTTGTATTTGGTGAGAGTTTTGACGGCGGATATTATCTTGTGGGTATGAATAAATACAGCGATATTATAGTGAAGTCTGAAAGCGGTATTTTGAAAGATATTTTATTTTCTATAGAAAAGAATAATTTTAAATATTCAGTTATAGAAAAAAAGCATGATATTGATGAGTATGAGGACTTACTATCTTTAAGTGAGAGAATAAATAATGGAGAGGCAGTTTTAGAAAATACTGGAAATTTTTTAAAAAATATGGGATTTTTATAAATGTCTGTGTCTATAATAATACCAATCTTAAATGAAGAGAATATAATAAAAAGATTAATAAATGATTTAAAAATTTTGGAAGGTGATTTTGAAGTTATATTTTCTGATGGAGGAAGCACTGATAAAACTTTGAGTATAATAAAAGAAATGAGTAATTATAAAATAGTGCATTCTGAAAGAGGAAGGGCTAAACAGTTAAATAGAGGTGCTTTAGAGAGTAAATATAATATACTTTTATTTTTGCATGCTGACAGCATTATAGAAAAAAATGTTCTAATAAAAATAGAGAAGTTTATTGAAAAAGGCAGTAAATCAGGATGTTTAAAAATAAAATTTGACAGTAAAAAAATATTAATGGGTATATGCGGATTTTTTTCTAATTTGAGAGTAAAAATTAGAAATATAGCGTTTGGAGATCAGGGTATATTTATAGAAAAAGATTTATTTATAAGTATAGGAATGTTTGATGATATGGCACTTATGGAAGATTATCAATTATCCATAAAATTAAAAAAACTTTATCCTATAAAATATATTGATTCTTATATAATATCTTCTTCCAGACGTTTTGAAAAAAATGGTATTATAAAAACTATTATTTGCATGCAGAAACTTCAGCATATGTTTAGGAAAGGTTATGATATAGAAAAAATAGCAGATATATATAATAATATGAAGTGAGGAGTTTTTTATGCAGATGCCTGATAATGTTCAAAACTGTATACATTGCAATAAATGTGTTAAGAAATGCAGTTTTTTAACTAAGTACAATATAGATTTGGAAGCATTTTCAAAAAGAGAAGATTTAGCTTATCATTGTTTTTTATGCAATGACTGTAATATAGTCTGTCCTAAAGATATAGATGGAAACAAAATATCTATGTGTATGAGGATAAATAAAATTAACTCTGATATAAAAAATAAAAAAGAAATAGAGAAAAAATATAAATTTCTTATGCTTGAAAAAAGCAATTATATTTTTAAAAATTATAATAATGTTATAAGCGAATCTGTAATATTTTCAGGCTGTAATTTTTCATCATTTTATCCTGATGCTTTGAAATATATATTAAAAAAGTTTAAAGAAGAATATAATATAGGTTCTGTATTTGACTGCTGCGGTAAACCTATTGCTGAACTTGGAATAGATGAAAAGAGTATTGTTAAAAAACTTGAAGATAGAATGATTTCGCATGGTGTAAAAGAGATAGTAACATTATGTCCTAACTGCTATTATTTTTTAAGTCCTAGGATAAGCAGTATTAGGATTATAAGCATATATGAAAAACTTAATGAGCTTGGTTTAAAATTTCATTTAAATACTGATGAAAAAATTAATTTATTCATACCTTGTCCTGATAAAAAAACAAAACATATAAAAAACTCTATATTAAATATTATAGATGAAGATGTAATTATCAAAGAAATAAATGATATTAATTGCTGCGGCTTAGGAGGATGTGCTATAGTTAATGAAAAAGAAATAGCTTCAGGATTTATAGAAAAATTAAAGAATAAAAAATTAAATAACTTATATGTTTATTGTGCGACTTGTGCAGGTAATTTTAATAGAAACAAAATAAATAATGTAAGGCATTTGCTTCTTAGTATGCTTGGTATTGATAGTTTAGAGATAAAAAATAGGAGTTCTATTTTTAATAGGGCGATGTTTAAATTTTATTGATTATTAGTATATACTGGAACAATTACTATTTGTCAATTGATACACATTATACAAAATTATCAACTTTTTTTGCAGCACAAAAAATTTTTTATCCTTCAGATAC
>NZ_CASEGO010000035.1 GCF_949287625.1 uncultured Brachyspira sp.
TATATACTCCTTAATTTTTTCACTGATAGACTATGACAATTACATTGTCATAGGTTCAAAAATATAAGGAGATTTTATATACTCCTTAATTTTTTCACTTACAGGCTATTTTTATTATAACACTTTATACTATATTAAATTTTTATATTGATTTTATTAATATAAGGTTTACAATATTTTTATGAAAATAAAAGTTATTATATTAATTTTTTACTGTTTTAAATTATATTCTTTTGATTTTGATAATATTTTCTTTTCACAAAATATAAAAAATTATTTTTATATATTTGATATCACTTATAATAAAAATATTTTAACTGATAAATTTAATACATATAATCAATCAAATATCTATTATAATTTATATTCATTATCCAAAAATACTTTTGAATTTAAATACAAACCAAATAAAATTAATTTTGAATATTCAAACAGTACATTCCTATCAAATATGATAACATTAGAAAAAGATAAATATAATTCATTAATAAAAAAATAAATTATATCAAAACAAATCATCTCTGTCTGTAAATGCTATCAAATAATTACTGTTCATATCATTTGACTGCTCTACAGCTTTAAAATTATTTAAAGATATTGAAAGTTCTTTAGGCTCTATTGCTGGAAATGATGGGCTTCCTCCTACATCTGAACTTACAAATACAAAAGGGTAATCTTTATTTTTAAATCTTGTTTTTGATGATATTATAAACGACTGCCTATTTCCATTTAAAACTCTGTCATAAAAAAGCTCTTTTGACTGAGCATTAAAAACTGCATTTCCTGAAAAACTAAGTGTAAACTTTGAATTTGGAAAGCCGTATCTTTTTGCTGAAATATTAAACTTCTCTTCTTTAGTCCATTCAAATGATAAAGAAATATCACTTACAGAAGAAGCCTCTGTTCCATTAATAAAAAGTTTGGTAGGATATTTTGAAGTCTGTGCCATTACAACATCTCTTTCTTCTGATCTCTCTTCGTATAAAACTGCATCTTTATCTATTTTTTCTTCATCTAAAGCCCATAAGGAAGAAGTTATTTCTGTCATAGCCTTATTTGCAAAATTAAAATTAATTGATTTACTCTCACAGCCTATATATTGATTTCCGTCCATATTCTTTGAACTGTCATACAAAGCTATATTATAATACTGTGCCTCTCCAAATCGAGGGTGTATTATACTTTGATATTTTGGATATTTCTTTTTACTTTCTTCTGTAAATACTCCGCTTTCTATAAGCCCTACTCTTTTAAAACTAAGTAAATATTCTGTTTTATTATTTTCAGTATTATACTCTTTTAATTCATTTATTATATTGGTAAAATCAATATCATCTTCTTCGCTTCCTGTTATTAAAAATGCTTTTACATTTGTTATTTTATTTAAAGCATCAATCAAATCTTTCTGTTTCATAGAAGTATAAATATCAATAAAATGATTTATGTATCCGTCATCTTCTTCTATGATAATTTCAAGCATATTAATACTTTCATCTTCTGAAGACTTATTAAATCTAACAGCAAAATTATTAAAAGAGTTAATGCATAGTAAATTTCCTGAAGTTTCTTTTGTATGCACATTAGCCCATATTAAGCTCGCATAGTATGCATTAGAATTAGGAAAAGCCCCATAGGAAATATCTCCTGCATAAGTGGTAGCTCCCGCATAACTTTCAGAAGAAGGTGCACCTATATACTCCTTGCTCATTGATTCTGTAGTAGGAGTAAGCCCAACTTGAGATGGATATATTAAATATTTTCCTTTAACATCATCAGAAGAGAAATCTATTTTTTCATCTCTATTTTTTGTTTTTGCTATTCTTACTTTATAACTAGAACCGCTTACAACTTTTAAGCCGTCCTCATCATTCATTAAATTACCTTTCAAATCAAAAATGCTCATTATTATACACTCACAATTTTAAAAATTATTTTACGCAGAAAATATACATTCCCGCCCACACGCCCCAAAATCTGCTATACGCAAAACGTATAAATTAACACGCGTTAAAATTAACCCATACAATATAAATAAAATAATAATTCTAATACCAACTATATATAAAATTCCGTTCAACGCGTGGACAAAAAAGCTGCTGCCATAGGCACAATGCAAACGCTATAATATCAATTATTTAAATACATAAATCAAATGCTTTCTAAAACTACATTCTCTAAAATATCTCTGTTATCAACAGTTATGCTTCCATCTTTAGTTTGATAGCCTTCAAGACTAACCTGATAATTTATAACTTCAGCATTCTTATAAGCTCCGAAGTACTTTTCTTCTTCATTCATTATTATTTTGGCATTCTCTGGAGAAGAAGTGATTTTTACTTTATAAAGTTTATCTCTGTTTTGAACATAATCATAAACTTTTTTATTAAATGAATTATTAATTAAATTAGTAAAGAACTTCATTTAAATAACTCCCTGTCATAATCTTGAAATTAATATCAAGAGAAAAATTAACGCCTCTTATAGATGAAAAATCATTAAACTGTCTTTTGCTGTTTTCACTGTCAAATGAAGGAGCTTCCCATTTGATAATAGGAGATAACGCTATACGCTCGCCCTCATCATTGAGTTTTGATATCCAATAACGTGCTGCTTGATTAAGTGCCAAAGGGATAATATTATAAGCTAAAAATGATTCTCCAGCTTTAAGCTCTTTATAAACTGTTGCTTTTAAACATATATCATCAGCAAAACCTGCAGAGTCCCCTATATATGAATTGCTTCCTCTGCTCTCTCCTTCTGCTATTGAAGCCCAAAGAAATGATTTGCTCATAGACCTCAAAGCTCCTAAACTGAAATATTCTATTTTTAATTTATCATCTAAAAGTTTATTTAATTGATTATCACCTTCAACTTTATTTCCAGACAAATCAATATATTCATCAGCCATAAAGTTCATAAAATTATCTAAAACATATATAACGCTGTTTTTAAAATGTATCATAATAAACCTTTATAAACCTTTTGATTTTTATATTTTTTATTTATTTCTTTAGTACGATTTAAGGTTTTTTTATATCACCTTCTAAACGCACACTATCATAACTATTTTCACCAACTACAATGCTTGATAAATCTTTTATAGCAAGCTCTTTTAAACGCAGACTTTCTGTACGAATAAAGTTTATCAAGTCGCTGTTGGATACAAAATTAACAGTTAAAAGCCTTGCTGCCTCATAGCATATATAATTTTTTATAGATATATATGGAAGACAGTTTTCTTCTGTAGGCTCTGTATAATTCATATTCAAAATCATTCTTCTAAACTGAATAGTATAACTTTTAAGCTGTTCTTCTAAAAAGTCTGTATCAATATCATCATAGTTAAACATTTTAAATATGCTTTTAAAATAATTTATATCAGGCTCGTAAATATATTCCTGCATATTAATTTCCTTTTTTAGTTTTAATGTACTGCCTCAAAATATAATTTAAGACAGCACATAAAAATAAATTAAGCCTCAAGCTCTTTTATCTTTTCTTTTAACTTTCTGTTTTCTTCTTTAAGATAATTGATGACATCATCGGGCTTCATCTTCTCTCTTATGAGCTCCTCTGCTTCATTTTTACTTATAATCAAAAAAGAATCGCTTAAAGATATATTTAAATCGCTTTCAACTATTACCTTACATCTTCTCTCATGCACATCTCTAAAGAAATATCCCACTCTTGATACAACATAATCATTAGCTTTTATTTCTTTATTAGTAATACTATTTTCTAAAAAAAATAATAAAGATTTCTTTGACATAACGCCTCTTAATTATATTTATTAATGTACTTTTTTGTCGCTCAAAAAGTACAAAACCCACTATATCATTATAATTTTTTTATTGTTCAACTTTTTCCCGCCGCAAAAAGTTGCAAAAAGTGCATTTTTTCATATTTAAAATAAATCAGCAAGAAAAAATAAAAACAAAAAATTTAAAATTAAGACAAGCTCAAATCTATTTTACAGAAGCCGTAAGGGTTGGAAGCTACTGTGCATCTCTTAGTCCTTGTTCTCCACAAATTATTGCCTAATATATCAACTTCTCTTATATCATGATTTAAATATACTACCTCTTTTATTGAAGCCATATCAAGTATATTAGATGAAGTTGTGAACATATAAATTGATGAGCCTGTCCATATATCTGTAAGATTTTCTAGCTGATATATTTGATCCACTTCATGATCATCAGCAACTCTAAATGCTGTACCTACAACAGTTATTCCGCTTGTTACAGCATTAAAAATATCTGGTCTGAATGCTTTATATTTGCCGTTAGCATCATTTCCAATCATTGATATATAATTAGAAAATAATCTGAATAAACCTTGAAGTTTAATATACACATCTATTGGAATAACTATATAAAGTTTCTGTCCGTTATTTTGAAGCTCCATTCTGTCATTAAAGAGATTGCCGCCCACAGCATAATTTAAATATTTAGCCAAATCTATAAATGAAGAGAAGAAATTATCAATATCAGCCTCTGTCCAAGTACTTATAGGTTTTGCAGTTAAATCAACAGTATTTGTACTTCCGTAAAGACTAGCATCTGTAACCTTTGCCGCAAGGTTTCTTTCTCTTAAAAGTCCTAATCTTGATACAAGTTTCTGAGCTATATAATTTAAAATCTCTTCACCTGCTTTTTTCTCGTCTCTTGAATAAAGTTCATTAATCTCTTCTATTCTATTAATATCTATTCCGATATAATATTCTTCAGGCTCCATTTTAAAAACTCTAGCTTCATGTTTAGGATACTCATTGAAAATATTTAAATCTCCCAAAGAAGTACCGCCGTACATGTTTTTTAGATTAAATGCCGTATTATCTAAATCGCCTCCTATAGCTCCCTGAGAAACACCGACAAAAATCTCTGGTATATATTTACTCACAAAATTAGTCTGCCCCATATATCTAGGCATTTCTTTATTGATAATTGGAAAAAGTTTATTTTGTATATTTTGTAAATTAGGTATGCTCATTTTAAATTAACTCCGTTACAAACTAAATAAATTTCAAAAAGTAATAATATATTTATAAAAATAAATATATTGATTAAAATTATCTTATATGACGACTTAAACATTTAATTAAAAAATATTTATATAGAAATGATTGTATCTTAGCAATTTATATGTTTTAGTAAATACATTAAATATAATATATTACCATTATAATAGGCTAAAAATGCAGTCTTTTTGGTTCTCGCCGCAGGCGTACTTCGTATGTGTCAACAAAAGAACTGGGGGTTCGGCACGACTGTGTGCTTCGCAGGGCTAGTCCCCGAAAATAATAAAAACATAAAAAAGAATTTTGATAAAATACAATCATTTTATTATATAATACATTATACAGATTTCAAAAGTATCTCTGCATAATTGCTGCCGCCTCTTATAACTATTCCTACTCCATGACCGTCTAATGATTTTTTGAATCCGCTATCGCTAGCTGTTACAATATCGCCTGCTACAACACTTTCAGCTACAACTGCATTTACTATTCCGTCATAGCAAACCGATATTGTATTTGACTTTAATCCAAACTCCTGATAGGAAAAAGCGTCTTCTAAAGCAACTCCTACAAATACACTTCCATCACTGTATAGAGAGAAAACACCTTTTCCATTATCATTTTTTATTGTTACAGGAAAACCTTTTTTAGGTAAATTAGCTTCATCGCTATGAATACCTGCTTTTATTATAGACCCTTGTGCCATTTGAACTCCTATTGTTGTTTTATGTCCCTACTCTGATATAAGCCATAAAATTAATTTGCTGGCTGCTTCGGCTAACTTTTTATCTTATTTAAAAAGTTTTGCTATTTCACTATACTTATTTTCTTCGCTTAATGCTGATAAATTAATCTTCTCTGTGCCGCCTACTCCAATAGGTACTAAATCATTTCTTACTATTGACATTATCTCTTCTTTGCTAAGTCCAGCCTTAAAAAGTTTTCTTGCCTTTGCGTATGTAGAGCTTTCTGATTTTGAAGAACATCTTACAGCATTCTGACTTTCTGCATATTCATTACACCAATCACCGTAAGTTATAGCTGAAAGATTTAATTCTTTATCATTGGCAGTATTATTAGATGAGTTAGATAAGTTATTTAAATCTTTATTGTAGGCTTTATTATTTTCTCTACTTTCTTTATTGTCTTTTAAATTATCTTCTCTTAATTTTTCTGCCACAATATCAATAATAATATTCTGAATCTCTTCATCATTTTTAAACAAATAAACAAACTCTTCTCTAGCTTGCTTTTCTATTTCTTTCTCTTCGCTTAATAATTTTTCTAATACATTTTTTAATTTTTGCATGTATCCTCCGTTAATATTCTCTTCATTGTTTATAATGGCACTAGCACAAAGCAAATCTACATTACGGCTTGCAGGATATTCTACTGCAGCAACAGCTTTTATTTCGCAATTCTCCCAGTAAATAAAATCTTCATCTTCATAAGATTTTTTGCCCACCATCTCAATAGAAGGATAAAAAGATTTCTTATATGTTACACTATCATCAAACCATTCTATAACAGCATAAAGTCCAACAGATTCATTATCTTTTTCTAAACTTATAACCTTTCCAATAGCCTCTCTTTCATCATCTTCTTTATGCCCCTTATAAACAAATATCTCTATAGTGCTTTTTTCAAATGATTTTATAAGCTCATCAATATTTTTTTCTGTGATTTTATTAGTTTTAGTTTCAGCAAAAGTATTTTTTGAAAGCGGTATATACTGCTTGAAACTATCTCCTAAAATTTTGTATTTCTTTTTAATCATTTTATCTCCTTAAATTATAAATATTAATCTATATTGAAATGATTTTTTATTATTTATATATCTATAGCAAAAAATATTAGTGATTATAAGTCATATTTATTTTGTCAATTTTTATATTTTTATAAATCTATTATCAACTTTTTTGACGCACAAAAAAGTTTTTATCTTTCAGATACGCTTTGCGAAAAACGCAAGTGCTATTACAATATATAAATGTTATACTCATTAATAAATAAAGATTTAATATACATACGGTAATACTCATTATTTTATAAAGCTAAAAATATGTGCAGCTTAGTAATTATAATTATTTAATATTGTTAGCAATCAGAGATTATTTATTATCCCTATACCTATAGCAAAAAATATTAGTGATTATAAGTTCATCAAAATAAAAAAGGCTTAGTAAATTAATACCAAGCCTTTTATTAATTTTTTATTCTAAAATTAATTTCCATATTTATTAATTATAGATTCTCTTAACTTCTTAAATTCGGAAACTCCATCAACTATAAACTTTTCCAATTTAATAGTATCTTTGTAGAAATTTGATTTATCATATAATATATAACACATTATAGTATCCATCAATTCCTCTTCATTTACAGTATTCCAATCTATACCTACATTTTTTTCTTTCAATATTCTTTCTACTATAATATGAGCTAATTCATGTGCTACAACACATCTTTTTTCAGGAATTGTCATATTTTTATTTATAAATATAATATCTATATATGACTCCTCATCGGGAGAAAGAAATCCACATATTTTTATATCTTCTTCTTTTATAAATATCTTATACAATGATACACGAGCTACCTGAAGCATCCTTGCATTTCTTACAAATTTTCTTTCATAATCTACAAATCTTTTAAATTCAGATTGTCTGTTTTCAAGAACTATATTTTCTATTGCACTATTCCAATGGGATAATAAAGATTTTTCTATATACTTTAGAATTAAATTATCCATAACATTAGATTCTAAATCATCTAATAATTTATGATGTTTAGCAATTTCAGTATATCCGCATATATCAGCTATCTTTTTCAATCCCAATTTTGACATTTTTATTAAAAACCTCTGTACATTCTAACATCTTCATCTAAAAACATTACTAATATATCATTATATTTTTTTTCTAATGGTACATTACCAAAATACTTTATAGCCTTAGAATTACATGCTTTTGTAAGAGCATCTATTTTTGTTTCATAATCATCTTCTTTTATACCCAAAGAATCAAAGTATGCTTCTACTTCTTCTTTTGTAGTGCATTTCTGCAATTCTTCTTTACTAAAAAGTTTAACCGCCATAAATGCCTCCTTAAATGTATTTTAGAAATATCGTAAAATTTTGAAAATTTGAAAGAAATTTATATATAAATATAGTATATACAAAATTTAATAATTAACAACTGTATATACGCATAAAAATTTAATATTTAAGAATATCATTACATATCAATTAAACAATAAAAAGATTTTATGATTTTTACTCTGATTTGCTAATTGCAGAATGAGAAACTCTAAAATAGTCACATTCACCTGAAAGTCTTAAACTTTTAAAATTCAAATCAAAATATCTTTTAATAAAACTGTTGTTAATATAATTGATTATACCAGAAACGATATCGCTTGCCATAAGAACAGCATTGTCCTGAGTAAGTTCTGCCAATGATTTAGTAGCTCCTTTGTTTAGACCAAGTGCTTTAATATCTACGCCCTTATTTTTAAATAATGCCGAAAGCATGCTGTCTCTAAAATTATACCATTCATTAGCATCAATACTTTCTATCTTTTCTATCTTACCATATTTGGAGATAAAAATTCCGCCTCCGTTATTTACGAAATTTCTTATCTCTCTCTCTGCCTCCTTACGCTTTGAATCATTAAGCTCGGTATTTGCTATAAAATTAAAACTATGCTCGCCTATATTTTTTAAATTGCGGTTAAAACTATTATCCATAGATTCTAAAATCTGCCAAAGCGAATATGCACTGTATAAAAAAGGCTTTCCTATAATGTCGCCTTCAATGCTTCCATAACTTGCATAACCTGCTAAAGCTAAATCAAAATCTATATTTACAATACTTGCTTCATCATCACTATACAAACTATTAAAAATTTCTTTACGGCTCTTTATAATACTTATGCTTTTGATTTCATCGCTGTCATTTTCATCAAAATTGAATCTGTATATTGAAGAAGGATCATAATATTTAAATCCTCTAAGTCCGTCAAGTCTTCCCTTAAATCCGTAAGCCTTTGCAGATACTACTTCAAGTTTCGGAGTAAAAAAACAAAATCCGTAAACCAAAGCATTATAAGTAACATTAACTATTAAGTTTTTAAGTCCGCCAGACCTTTCAAACTGATTTATAAAAAAATTATAAGCGTTATTTACTCTTTCATTATCCTCACATTCTTTGGGCTTTTCTACAAAATAATCAAAAGAATTAATAACTCCTCTGTAAAACTGAAGTATAGGCTCAAGATAAATAGAACTCTCCATTCTCTTGCAGGTTAATGCCCATTTATGAGGAAATGAAAAATCATCGCTCTCATCTCCTCTATTTGACATTACATTCGGAATGCCAGAATTATAACTGCTTGTAGATATTCTGTTTAATTCATCATTTAATTTTTCTATCTCTCTGTTTTTATCTTTTAATTTATTATCATATTCTTCAATAATTTTTTCTATTTGTGACTGTTTATTTTCTATATTTTGCATAAATAAAAACCTTAAAAATTAATCTTTATATTAATAATAAAAAATATAAGTGATTATAAGTTTTTATTTAATTAGTAATAAACTCAATTTAAAATACGCACGGTAAGAAAAATAAATTTATTTTCAACATAATCAACCTCTATTATTGTAATATATATTTTGATTTAAAGTAATTCATTATTATATCCGAGAATATCAAATTTAACATAATATTAAATAGGGTTAAAATATGAGTAATATACATATTTATTTACGAGATTTTTTTTCAAAAAATAGTGACTATTTATCTGAAAATAATGAATTATTAATATCAAAGATTGTTGAAGATTCAAGAGTATATGATAAAAAAATTATAAAATTACTTTTGAGTGATAGAAGATGTAAAGATTATTTTTTTGAAGATTTAGAAGGAGTAACTATTTTTAAGTCAGAAGAGTTTAGAACGTGTATTAATGATGCTAGGTTTTTAGGAAATAGTTTTACAAAATATATTAATAAAATAGGACTTATTAACTCTAATACGGAAAGATTTATAATGAATGAAGATCACATAGTGCTTAATTACCCTTATAAAGATTGTGTATTAGATGGAGGTATGACTAAAGAAGAAACTAAACGTATTAATAGAAAGGAGACAATGATAAATGAAGTATTATTTAAAGAAGATATTCATTTATTAAAAACTCCAAAAGCGTTTTGTAATTTTAAAAAGGTAAGTCTAGTAGACGGAGAAGCTGTAGAAAAAGAAATAGATAATATTATTGGAAATGAGAATTTTTTAATAAATGGTAATAATTTTGCTGGTCTTTGTTCTCTTAAAGAAAGATTTGGAGGAAAGATAAAACTAATATATATAGACCCTCCTTATAATACAGGTAATGATAGCTTTAGTTATAATGATAAGTTTAATCATAGCACTTGGCTTGTTTTTATGAAAGACAGACTAAGATTAGCAAAAGATCTACTAAGCGATGACGGAGCAATATTCGTACAATGTGATGACAACGAACAGGCATATCTAAAAGTATTAATGGACGAGATATTTGGGAGAGAAAATTATTTGAGAGTAATTAGTATTAAGAAAAAGCAAGCAGCAGGAGTTGGTCAGGATGCTATTATTTTAGATGTTGTAGAATTTATATTGGTTTACTCTAAATATAAAGATAAGTTAAATTATAATAAATATTATATAGATATGGAATTTAATGATAAACAAATGAGAAATTATAAGAATTATTTTAAAATTAATTCAGAGCAATTAATTAAAAAAGATATTGATAAAAAGGGAAATGAAATAAATATATATAAGCTTGAATATATAATAGATTCAGTTAAAGAAAAAACTCATGAAGAATTTATAAAAAATTTTGATTATCACTTTACAACATATAATCCTCAAAGCACTTTTGCTAAAAGAATAATTAGTGAAATAGATAAAGATTTTTATATGGTTAAATATAAGCCTATAAGAGGAAAAAATAAAAACAAAGAAACTACTATCTTTTTTTATAAGAAAAGAATAGTACAAATGCTTAATAATATATCTTATATAGAAAATAATAAAATTATTAAGAGACAAATAATTGATAATTTTTGGTCTGATATGTCGTGGGATACTATAGGTAATCAAGGTAAAATACTATTTAATAATGGTAAAAAACCTGAGTCTTTAATAGAAAGAATTATTCAGATAGCAACTAATGAAAATGACATTGTTTTAGACTTCTTTGCTGGTTCTGGAACTACTCTTGCTGTGGCTCATAAACTTAATAGAAGATATATTGGTATAGAACAAATATATAATCAGTTTGAACTTTCTAAAAAGAGATTAAAAAATGTTATAGAAGGTGAACAGACAGGTATATCTAAAAAAGTTAATTGGAATGGCGGAGGAGAATTTATTTATTGTGAGATTGCTAAATATAATGAAACTTGGAAAGAACAAATTAAGAATATTAAAGATAATAAAGATTTTGAAGATTTATTTAATAAAATGAAACATAAATCTGTTATTAATCATAGATTAAAAATAGACTATTTTGAAAATACAAAACTTATGACCGATGATACTGATTTTCTTAATCTAGATCTTGATGAAAAGAAAAATATTTTATTGAATATATTAGATAAAAACATGTTCTATGTCCCTTTTTCTGAAAGGTATGATAAAAATTTCAATTTGAATAAAAATGATATAAAGCTATCAGAAGAATTTTACTTTAAAATTAAATAGGACTATATATGATATTGCAACAAAAAATCAAAGAAGAGTTTGGAAACAAATATATAGAAAAAATAGAAATACCAAAATCTATTTTAAATAATATTAAATATCCTCTAAGAGAATATCAAAAAGAAGCACTGCAATATTTTATATTATATACAAATGAGTATGTAAATATAGAAAATCAGAATAAGCATCTTATGTTTAATATGGCTACTGGAAGCGGTAAAACTCTTATTATGGCTTCTTTAATTCTTTACCTGTATGAAAAAGGTTATAGAAATTTTATTTTCTGTGTAAGCTTAACTAATATTATTGAAAAAACTAAAAATAATTTTTTTGACTATAATGGCAATAAGTATCTATTTAAACCTAATATTAAAATTAATAATATAGACGTAAATATTAAAGAATCTTTTTATTTTGATGATGATAAATACAATATAAATATCTTTATAACTACAATTCAATCTCTTCATAGTATGTTTAATGAAGAAAGAGAAAATGCTCTTACATTTGAAGATTTAAAAGATAAGGAAATAGTAATATTGGCAGATGAAGCTCATCATTTTAATTCAGAAACTTCAAAAGCTACTTCTTATTCACAAAGTGTAATGTTTGATGATGAAAATAATTATACTCCAAAAACAAAATCTGCAAGCTGGGAAAACACCATAAAAGCAATTTTAAATCTAAATAAAAATAATTATCTATTAGAGTTTACAGCTACTTTGGACTATAACAATATAAACATTAAAGAAAAATATGAAGATAAAATTATTTATAAATATGATTTAATACATTTTAGAAAGGATTTATATTCTAAAGAAATTAATATTCTTCAAAATGATGTAGATAATAAATACTTAATGCTTGGAGCTGTTATTCTAAGTGAATATAGAAGAGAAATTGCAAATGATAATAAAATTAATATAAAACCTGTTATATTATTTAAATCTGATAAATTAGTAAAAAAGTCATTTGAAAATCAAGTAATTTTTAATGAATTAATAGATAACTTAACTATTAAAGATATAGAAATGTTGGAAAAATCTGATGAAGATAATAATGATATTCTTAATAAGGCTATTAAATATTTTAAAAATAAATATAAGAACTTTGATGACTTTATTATTAGAATAAAAGAAGAGTTTAAAATAGAAAATCAATTAACAACTAATTTTGATGAAGAAAAAAAGACTAAAAATAAGGGAAATGAGTATGAAGAGAATATAAAAAAAATGACAGTGAAAGAAAAAAAGCAATTATTATTAGAAAATAAATTATTAAATACATTAGAAAATGATGATAATCCCATACGTGCTATTTTTAGTGTAAATAAATTAAATGAAGGCTGGGATGTATTAAATCTTTTCGACATAGTGAGGTTATATAATTTCAGAGATGCCGATTACAAAAAAAATAAGCAAGGTAAATCTATATTTGGTAAAACTACGATAAGTGAGGCTCAATTAATAGGTAGAGGGGCAAGATATTACCCCATCAAATTAGATATTGATGGAAATGATGAGCGTACTTATAAGAGAAAATATGACAATGATTTAAATAATGACAAAAGAATATTAGAAACACTTTATTACCATAGCACAAAAATAGTAAATATATTTATGAGATAAAAGAGGCTTTAAGGGATTTAGGTCTTATTGAACAAGAAACATATGATAATAAAGAGTTTATGCTTAAAGATAAACTGAAATCTTTTGCAAAAAATAATTATGTATTTTCAAACAGTCTTGAAGAAAAAATAAAAATATACAATGGGGAAAAAACATTTTTTGGATATAAAAAAACATTTGATGAAGTAGTTGAACTATTATATAAAGAAGAGTTTAAACATGAATGTAAAACTTTTTCAAGAAAATATGAAAAGATTGTATTTGAAAAAAGTAGTAATTATGAACCTATAGAATCTATGGGTAAAATTACATCTGTAACTTTGAAAGAAATACCAATGCACATAAAACTATATTCTTGGTATAAGCAAAATTATTCATTTTCTGATTTAACTATAGAAATTAATTCTATAGTTGATTTATTAAATAATATAAATATAGAAAATAAACCTTTTAAATTCTTTAATCTTACAAAAGAAAATAAGGATAAAGAATATGAACTATTTTTAACAGAAATCTTTTTCCCAAAATTTATTCATATAATAAAAACAACTTTTAATGAATATTACGGCAGTAAAATATTTAAACCTATTACCATAGATAAAGCATTTCCAAAGAAAATAAAAAAAGTATATCATAAAGATATAAAAGAAAAATTTGAAAGTATGGAAAAAATAAAGTATTATGCTCAAAATTTTTTATATTCAGACAGTAGATTGGAAATAGATTTTGCAGTAAATACAATGAATGAAATAGTATCATATTTAGAAGAGAAAGGATATACTGATATTTATCTTATTAGAAATGACCAAGATTTAGCAATATATAACTTTGATGATGGTAAGGCATTTTATCCTGACTTCATTTTAATATGTAGTAAAAATAATAAAACTATTAATTATCAGGTATTTTTAGAAACAAAAGGAGGTCATATTAAGTATAATCCAGAAGAAAAAAGAAAAGAAGAATTTTTAATTTCATTAAAAAATAGTATTAGTTTAAATCCAAAAGATATTTTTGAATTTAACACGAATGAATATAAAATTACAGGTATGCCATTTTTTACAAACATAGATAATACTAGTGATTGGATTAAATGCTTTAAAGAAGAAATTAATTAATTTATAAACATACACTCAAATAATTATTTAATTCTATAATAAAATGTGAATTAAAATTCTTACTATAAATAAAATATTGCTAACCGTGCGTTAAATATAATTCTATTTATCAATCCTTTATATCAATACTATAATCTTTCAAAGTATCAAGTATTAAAAGCATTGATATTTCATCTTGATTTGTTAAATCGTATTTATCTATATTGATTATATTTTTTATAGCATTCTGACTTCTTCCAGATATAAATAAAACATCATCATTTTTTAAAGCAGGCATTATTCTGCTTAATGAGTTTACATTCCAGAAAATTATAGTAGGAAGTTTATAATTATTTTTATTAAATATTTCTTTCCAATATTCAAAGTTAGTTTTATTTCTCCATTCGCATTGATTAAATTCCATATCAGAAATTATTATTATATATTTAGGAAGTTCTTCCTGCGGTACATGATTTTTTACAGCAGTATCAAGCAAGGCTTTGAATACAGAATCTATATTTGTACTGTAATCAACCGATGATCTTAAAACATAATCAACTATATCAACAATATTATCTATATTTGATATGTCATGCATTTTAGAATTGCCGCAGAAATCTATAAAATGATTATGAAATGCAGATTTATTTAACTGTGCTATATATATTCCTAAAGCAACAGAACATATTAAAGGCTCACCATTCAAAGACATTCCCATACTTCCAGATACATCACATGCAACTATTGCATTTAAATTATTATCTCCAAAAATGTTCGGAAGATTTTTCCAAGTTAAATCGAATTCTTCTCTTCTCGATTTTTTATCTTCTTCGTCACAGTCTAAAATCTCTCTTATAACATCAAATGGAGTTAAGACGCTCGTATTTAATTTTACTTTTCCTAACTTTACATCTTCAAAAAAATTATTATATCTTTTTTCATCATTTCTAATAAATGCTTTAGAGTATTTTCTCATAGCAAGTGCAGGAACAGATGAATAATTAAATGTATAATCTTTTTCTCTTAAATTATTTTCTATTATTTTTATTTTCTTTCTTAAAGCAGATAAAGTTTTTCTATATTCTTTACTATTTGTATTTAAAAGTTGTATTAATTCTTTTGCAATGCTTATTGTATTTTGTGATGATGTATTTTCACTAGGAAGCCATTTAGCAAGAAGTGAAACATTATCAGTAGTTTTATCTTTTTCTAATTGCTCTAATATTATATTTTTTGTGAAATCATAAATTTTTTTGTTTTGTCTGTTTTTATACCATATATAAATAATATCATCCCATCTTCCAAGCTCAGGTATAGTTTTTAAGATTTCTATTGCTGTTAGAGTATGATTTTGCCTAATCATAATATTTATATATTTTCTAAAAACTTCCCTCTCGCCAATACCTTTTCTTATATCTCTCAAATACATTATACATTTAGCTGTAAGTTCAGGACTTTCTCTCCAAGCGTCTATAAAATATTTTAATAATTCATCGCCTGTTTTTAGTCTGCTTGCTCCCATAGTTGCAAATAAATCTATTACACCGTTTAATGATGAAATATTAGTATCAGCAAAATTCTGCGTATAAGTTTTATTAAAAGAATCTTTAAGCAAATCTAAAAAAGACATAATGATACTCCTTAATAAAAAATATTCTATGCCTATTAATTAAATAAGCATAGAATAAAAAAACTAGACACGATATATACCATTAAAAAATGGCTGAAGGGAGTCAATCCTTCTATAAAATGGTGACTTAATAAATTGCTGTTCGTGTCTAAAAAATTATTATTGCAAAAATAAAAACTAGATTCCATTTTGTCCAGTCTTTATGGATTATATTATTTTGCTGTTGGAATCTACTTCTATTTTATTATTTAGTATCAATTTTGTCAATATAAAATGCCGCCATAACATTTTAAAATAAAATAATTTGAAGTTAGATTCTTATATAAATTTGCAGCAATACTAATATAAAAACTAAGCTGTTATATCGGTAAACCGTATTTTATAATATTTTGAATACTAAGCATATATGATTTAAATTAAAACTTAAATATTATAATAACAGCAATGTAGCTATCTATCTTTATTTACAATAAAAAGTCCAAAATAAATTATTAGCAATCCTATAACAAGGCTTAATATATAAGAAATAGTATCAGAAAGTGGAAGTTTTATATTTTTTGGTTCATCAGCATCATACCATAAAGGCAATTCATCGCCTACTTTTCTAAATGGATAATAACTTCTTCGAGTAACATATAATGTTCCGTATTTATTAGCTTCATAACTTATTACCATTACCTTTTTATATCCAGTTTTTCTATGGTTATATACTATTTTTTTTCTATCTAACTCTTCAACCACTCCTACAGTATGAATATAATCTCTTGTATTAATAAAGGAAAACAATCCCCTTACACCATCTAAAGTTAAAACTATTCCTGCAAAAAATATTAATATTTTTGTTATAATTAAAAATCTTTTTTTATACATTATTATAACTCCAATATTTTCTAATATTTTTAAGATTGTAACAGACTTACAAAAATATAAATAATTAATTATTTTTTAGAAAAACTATTTTCTTCACCTTTAAGCATTCTTTTATAATTGGGTATATGCTTTATTATTATGAATATAGCAAGAAGTATAGCTATAGGAAGAAGAACAATATAATTTATATTAAAAAATATTCTGTATAAGAAATTAGCCTTAAAATATAAAATACTCAAAACTATAGGAAAAGCTATAGCCCCGCAAGTAGAACCTATAGCAACAGTTTTTTTGGAAGCAAATAATCCTATAAAGAAAAATACCATAGTAATAAGAAGGCTTACAGGAGCAAGCATAAACATAGAGCCTGCACTTGTAGCAACACCCTTACCGCCTTTAAATCCCAAAAATATAGAAAATACATGCCCAAGTATAGAAGCCGCAGCACATACCGCTAGAATATAGCTATGAGTAGAAACAATATCAGCAAGTATAAAAGAAGGTACTAATACAGCAATCATACCCTTTCCTATATCAAGTATATAGGCAGCAATGCCTGCTTTCTTTCCGCATACACGAAGAACATTGCTAGCACCGGGGTTGCAGCTTCCCTCTTTTCTTACATCATGTCCGTTTATTTTTCCTATTATAAATGAAAAAGGAATAGCTCCTATTATATAGGATACAGCTATACTTATAATAATTTTTAACATAATATTTTAACCTCCATACTTTTTACCCCGTTTCCTGAAATTAAGAATAATCGGAGTACCTCTGAAATCAAACATCTCTCTAAATCTATTTTCTAAATATCTTTTATAATGCGAATTTAATTTATGCGGATGATTGCAAAATACAGCAAAAGCAGGCGGATTTACTCCAGTCTGAGTAACATAAAAAATCTTAAAGGGATTTCCTCCTGCAGATATAGTATACTCTCTGGTAGCTCTGACCATAGTCTCTGTAAGAGCATGAGTTTCAAATCTCTGCATTCTAGTTTTTGCCACACGTACAGCAAGCGATAAAAGTTTTTCAGCGTCATTTTTTCTAGCAGCACAAACCCTAGCATAAAATGCATAATTAAGTATAGGAAAAGCACTTTTCATATATGCCTCATAATCATTCCAAGTAGTACCCTTCTCTCTTATATCCCATTTGTTTGCAGCTATTACAATGCCCTTCTTTCTCTCTATTATAAGATTGGCGATTGTTTTATCTTGATCAGTTAAACCTTCAAATACATCAAGCATTAGTATGCATACATCTGAAGATTCTATCGCTTTTATTGCTCTGTTTACACTGTAGTATTCAACATCAGTATTAACGTTCTTCTTTTTTCTTATACCAGCAGTATCTACAAGACAAATATCATCGCCTTTAAAATTAAACGTTTCATCTATAGCATCGCGAGTTGTACCTGCAATATCCGAAACTATACTTCTGTCTTTGCCTATCAATGTATTTAATAAAGTAGATTTACCAGCATTAGGCTTACCTACTATTGCTATATTTATAATTTTATTTTCATCTTCTTCTATTTCTTCTATTATGCTTTCTTCATCATATTCACCATCTTCATCTAACAATTCATCATATTCAATATCTGCTTTTTTTGAATTGTATGAACTTTTATTACTCTCTTTTATATTATTTATCTGCTCTTCTCTTTCAGATTCTAAATCAACACCTATTCTCTCAAGCACTTCAAGTATTTTCTCTCTCAAATCATCAATACCATTATTATGCTCGGCACTTATAGGAACTACATCATTTATACCTAGAGAATAAAATTCATTAATCAAATTGTTATGAGAATCAGCATCTACTTTATTAATTACAAGTATGATTGGCTTTCCAGATTTTCTTATAATATTAATAAAGTGTCTGTCATCAGGGTGGCTTTGATGAGCGTCTACTAAAAATAGTAATATGTCTGCATCTTCTGCAGCGGTTTTTAATGCCTTCTCTCTTACTTTTTCATTTAAAGTATCATCGCTTATATCAAGAAGTCCTCCAGTATCAAATACATTAAAAGCTATATCATCAATATATGCTAAAGACATACTTATATCTCTGGTAACTCCTGCAGTAGGATCAACTATAGATTTTCTTCTTCCAGCAAATCTGTTAAACAATGTAGACTTACCAACATTAGGTCTTCCAAGTATAGCGATATTTTTCATTTATAAAAACCTTTATATAATCAAGTGTAAATAAAATAATATCATAGTTTTGAATATATTGCTATTATATTTTTATTATAATATTTAGCATAGATAAAATACATTATATCTGATAAAAACATTATTAAAAAATAAAAAAGCCCGTAAAGTAAATTACAGGCTTTTTCAAAATATATAAATAATTTACTGAACCTTAAAGAAAGATACAACCTCTTCCAAATGATTAGCCTGTTCAAGAAGCGATTTTGATGCTGCAGTAGCCTCTTCTACTAAAGAAGCATTCTGCTGAGTTATACCATCCATTTTTGATACTGCTGTATTAACCTGATCCACTCCTGCTTCCTGTTCTACTGCTGTCTGGCTAATATCGCTCATAATTTTTGAAGTTTCTTCTATTTTTATTTCTATGTCTCTAAATATATCCTGAGAATGTCTTGCCATTTCTGCTGATTTATTTATTTTTTCGTAAATATCCTCTATAAGCACTGTAATGTCTTTAGCTGAAGTCTGAGAGTTTTGTGCTAAGTTTCTTACCTCGCTTGCTACTACCGCAAAGCCTTTGCCCTGATCTCCTGCACGGGCTGCTTCTACTGCCGCATTCAAAGCAAGTATATTAGTCTGAAAAGCAATATCTTCTATAACTTTAGTGATATCTTTAATCTTAGCACTTGCTGCATAAACATCTTCTATCATACTGGTAGTATTTGCTATAACACTTCCGCCTTCAGCAACAGCATTTCTTGAAGCTATCATAACATTATTTCCGTCTACTGAGTTCTGTGCTGATGATTTTATAGTAGAAGCCATCTCTTCCATAGAAGAAGCTGTCTCTTCCAAGCTTGATGCCTGATACTCCGTTCTCTTTGCCAAGTCTTCACTGCCTTTATGAAGTTCCGAAGCGGCACTTGCTATCTCTTTTGAAGCTGTAAGAACTTCAGAAATTACCTCTACAAATCGGTTTCTCATAATATCAAATGAATTAGATAACTCTCCTATCTCATCCTCTTTTTTCGATAATTGAGATTTAAACATAAAATTACCCTTCGCCATCTCCTGAGCTTCATCAACTATATTCTTTATAGGTTTAATAGTTTTTCCTATATAAAATCCAGATACCAAAGAAGAAATAATAACGCCTGCTATACCTAATAATATACCTATAATAGTCATTTTCTTGCTTTCTGCATACAATAAATCATGCGTAATTCCAGCCATCATAAACCAAGGCTGAGTTTTCATCTTTTTAAAAAATGCTGTTCTGTTAACATCATTGAAATTATACCTGAATATGCCAGATGACTGACCTGCAGGAGGCATTAATGAAGCATTTGGAACAATGCCTATAGTATCATTAATATTATGATATACGCACTGCAAATCATCTTCATTTAATACAAATATACTCTTGGCTTCTGATAATTCATTTCTAGCATCTTCTAAAGTTTCATTTATAATCCTTGACCAATCAACAAAAGCTACAAAACTTCCTATAAGCTCATTTTCCAAATTATAAATGGAATGCACTAAAGGAAGAACATATCCTTTATTTATATCAGACTTGTATATATTATCGCTTGCAGCATGATCATATCCTGAATCTGCAAACTCTTTCCACATTTTAGGATAAGCTGAAGACATATCAAGTCCTGCATTTTTAGTATCTCCGTTGTAAGATTCTATTACTTTACCGTCTAAGCCTATCAAATCTAATGTTAATATATAATCATTATTACCAAATAAATTTACCATAGTATTTATAGTTCTTTCTCTTAGAGCTTCGTTTCTTGTCTGCATATATTCCACTATTGTAGGTATTCTTGAATATACATCCATAATGAGTAATTGATCATTAAGTATATTATCCAATAATGTAGAATAACCATTAACCGAAGTTTCAAACCCTGAATATACCGCATTATTTATAGCCTTATTAGCTATTCTTATTGAAGTGAAAATTATTGTAAAAGATAATATTATGATAACGATATTAACTATTAAAGGAATTTTTACAACTATACTATTAAATCTTCTCATAGATAAATACTCTCTTTAAAATAAAAAACTAGATATATAAAAATAGTTATTATTTAATAATAAAAATTAAATAATAAAAACTGCGACACTATGAATAGTTAGTATAGTTCAATTATTTAAAAAAGTCAATAGTACTGAATATAAATATTTTATAGTAATTAGCGAAATACAAAAAACGAACTTTGCATAGTATAAAATTAAAAAGTGATAAAATATTATTTTTATATAATATTATTTCACTTTAAAGAAAGAAACTAAATCCTCCAAATTATTAGCTTGGTCAAGGAGTGATTTTGCAGCTGCTGCTGACTGTTCTACCAAAGAGGCATTCTGCTGAGTGATATTATCCATTTTTGTTACAGCAGTATTAACCTGCTCCACTCCTGCCTCCTGCTCTACTGCTGTCTGGCTTATATCACTCATAATTTTTGAAGTTTCTTCTATCTTCATTTCTATATCTGTAAAAATTTCCTGAGAATGCCTTGCCATCTCTGCTGATTTATTTATTTTTTCGTAAATATCTTCTATAAGTACTGTAATATCTTTAGCTGAAGCCTGTGAGTTTTGTGCTAAATTTCTTACCTCGCTTGCTACTACTGCAAAACCTCTGCCTTGATCTCCTGCACGGGCTGCCTCAACTGAAGCATTTAAAGCAAGTATATTAGTCTGAAAAGCAATATTTTCTATAACTTTAGTAATGTCTCTGATTTTAGCACTGGACTCATAAACCTCCTCTATCATTTTAGCAGTATCTGCTATAACACTTCCGCCTTCAGCAACAGCATTTCTTGAAGATATCATAACATTATTTCCGTCTACTGAGTTCTGTGCCGATGATTTTATAGTAGAAGCCATCTCTTCCATAGAAGAAGCAGTCTCTTCCAAACTTGATGCCTGATACTCCGTTCTCTTTGCCAAGTCTTCACTTCCCTGATAAAGCTCATTTGCAGCATTTGCTATCTCTTCAGAAGACATTAATATTTCCTTAATCATTTGTGAAAATTTAGACTTCATATCATTAAATGAATTTAATAATTCGCCTATCTCATCGTTTCTGGATTGTATATAAAAAGATGATGCCAAATTTCCAAGAGATATTTCTTTAGCTTCTTTAACTATATTCTTTATAGGGCTTATGCTTCTTCTTATATAGAAAACAGAAAATACAACTGATGCGGCTATTCCTATGATACCTATTATACTTCCGCTTAACAGCATTTTTCTATTGGCAGAATAAATCAGGCTTTCCGATATTCCGATTCCAGACGTCCATGGCATAGATGACATTTTTTTATAGAAAACAAATTTATCAGTGTTGAAATAATTAAATCTTACAATACCAGAAGAAGAATTTGAAGGTATATTAAGATTTATAGTTTTCTTAAGCTCCGATGCTATATTATGGTATACAATTTCTCTATTATCATTCATTATAAAAATACTTTTTTCTGTCGAAAAATCATTGCCGAATCTATATAAACTATCTCTCATTATTAAAGACCATTCTATAAAACCTATAATAGCACCCGCATAATTATCATTATTATCTAAAATAGGAACTATAATTGGAAGAATAAAACCATTATTCATATCTGACTCATATATGGTTTCTGATATAGATACCTTATTTTCCTGCTTAAAAATATTCCATAAATCAGGATATATTTCAGATATTCTTCCTCCTATATTTGTATCTCCTGTATATGATGCTAATATTTCTGAATTTCTTGAAAGTATGTAAGCATTTGTTATATATTTATTATTATCAAGCACTTGAGTTAAAGTAGTGAAAACATTTCTATTTCCGTTTTGAATATAATCAAGCATTACAGGCATAGAAGCGTAACTTTCCATAAGAAGTATTTGATTTTCTATAGATATATCTAAATAACTATTGCATCCGTCTACAGTTGATATCATATATTGATTCGCATAATTATCAATTTCTGATGATGCCAGATCAATTAAAGAAACTATTATAAAAAGAGATATAACAACTGTTGCAATGTTTAAAATAACAGGCAGTTTTACCTGCATGCTGTTAAACTTTTTCATTAAATACTCCTCTAAAAACAATAAATAATAAAATATGCAGGCAGAAAAATATCTGCATATTTGTTAATAGATGTCTGATGTCTGATGTCTGATGTCTGATGTCTGATGTCTGATGTCTGATGTCTGATGTCTGATGTCTGATGTCTGATGTCTGATGTCTGATGTCTGTCTATTATAAATTTCATATATTATATGATAGCATAGTATTAAACTGCAGTCAATATAAAAAATAAAATATTTTATTTATTATTGCTGCTGATAAAATATATTTTAAAGCGATAAACTTGACGAAGAAAGCTTCAGCTGTTTTTCAGAGTATTTTACCGCAGGCAGTAATTAAAAAATTATTTTTTTAATTAATATTTATTAGTCTGTATATTATACCAATTCTGCCATTCGCTTATTTTAATTAGGGAGCGTTTATATTCATATAAAAAATCTTTTTCAGTTTTTATAATATTGGGCTTATATATATCAGGAGGATTTGACATAGGAATGGTTACATATTTTACGCTGGAACAGCTTACCAAAAATATTAATAATAATAAAAATCTAATTTCTTTCATACTCAAAGCTTCTATAATAATTACTGATAATACTATTTAATGCTTTAATATTATCATCACTTAGTTTTTTATCTTCTATAATACCTATATATTCATCGCTTTTTGAAAAAGTTTCTGATATATTAATCTGCTTTTTCTTAAAATCATTATCTTTACTTAACAATTTATTAGAATACTCTAGTTTATATATTTCATTGTTTAATTCATTTATCTCTTTGTTTTTTATATTTAATTTAATATTCAAAGAAGATACATATACAATTAAAGCTATTAATATCAAAGCAATATAAAAATACTTTGACTTTAATATATTAATCAATACAGTTATAAACATGGTAATTTCCTTAAATATTTATTTAATATCCTCTTTACTATCTTTATTATTTCTTAATATCTTTAAAAAACCTCTCAAATCGCTGCCGAAACTCACAGCATTAAGCCCAAGAAGAATTATTACAACAGCAATAGCCTCTTCTTTAGTAACAGCCCTGCCCCGCCAAATAAGATTAACAAATACCCATATGCAGCCTAGTAAAAAACTTATTATGCTTGTATATATAGAAAGTTTTTTATTGGCATTATGTTTATCTGTGAAATTAAATATACTCATTTATCTAACTCCGTTATATTTTAAGTTATCATGAAAAATTTTATTATAAAAAATAAAAAACTTTCATTAAAAGATCCTGCCGAATAAATTCGTCAGGCATTCAAGTTTTTTATTTTATCTAACTCCATTATATTTTAAGTTATCATGAAATATGCCTAGTAGAAATTTTTGTAAAT
>NZ_CASEGO010000036.1 GCF_949287625.1 uncultured Brachyspira sp.
AGTAAAATTTAAAAATCTATTCTAACTCCCACCATTTAAATTTTTTAATTTTATCTGTTATTTATGAATGTTTTTTATTCTTTAGCTTTAACTGTTATTCTGACTGCCCACCCAAGTATTCTTTAAATTTTGTAATATTATTCGATGCACGGTTAATTTTATCCTCATAAAACATAAAAATTGTAATTATAAATTAAGCTATATTTTAAAATTAGTTCTGCATGCGTTTATGAAAATCTTAAATTTAAATCACGCTTTGGGTGGGCGTACTTTTTAAGTGTAGGCTTATAGATTTAATCAAAGACAATATAAAAAATAAAGCTTTAAAATCTAAAAGGACGTGATTTAGAATAAAATTTTATTGTTTGAAATGTATAACTTGAAAAAATAATAAAATAAAATTATACTTAAAAGATTAATATTGTATATAGGGATAATTTTATGGATAATAATTCAGTAACTTCCAATCCTCTTTATTATGAGAAACCATATAAACTTTTATTTAAATACGCAACACCAAGCATTATTTCTATGCTTGTAGGATCTCTTTATAATATAGTAGACCAAATATTTATAGGAAGAGGAGTAGGTATCAATGGTAATGCCGCTACAAATATAGCATTTCCTCTTACTATTATTTGTATGTCTATAGCATTGTTTCATGGATTTGGCTGTGCTTCATTTTACAGTATATTATTAGGTCAGGGAAATAATAAAAAGGCAGCCAAAATTATAGGAAATACTATTGTATTAGCTTTAATATTCGGGATTGTATTTACAGTAATAGTAAAAATATTTAATAAGAAATTAATGATGATGTTCGGATCTACTCAAGAAGTATTGCCTTATGCTGTGGAATATACAAATATAACAGCATTAGGTTTTGTACCATTTATATTTTCTACAATGATGAGCCATATAATAAGGGCAGACGGAAGTCCTCAGTATTCTATGACATCAGTACTTGCAGGTGCTATTATAAATACGATATTAGATCCGATTTTTATATTTACATTTGATATGGGTATGTCTGGAGCAGCACTTGCTACTATAATAGGACAATTTGTTTCATTTATTATGGTTATAAGATATTTATTTAGGTTCAAACATATAAAATTTGAAAAAGATAATTTTTTAATTGACCCTAAAAATATTTTAAAAATATATTCATTAGGATCATCACCTGGTTTTAATCAATTAGCGATGATGATAGTACAAATTACAATGAATAATGTACTTAGTTATTATGGAGCTAATTCCATATACGGAGGTAATATACCTTTGGCAGTGGCAGGCATTATTGCTAAAATTAATACTCTTGTAATGGCTTTTATAATAGGTTCATCTCAAGGAAGCCAGCCTATAATAGGTTTTAATTATGGAGCAAGAAATTATGACAGAGTTATAAAAACATATAAACTTACTATAACAATTACTACAATTATGGCATTTACAGCATTTTTATTATTTCAATTATTTCCGAGACAAATTGTAGCAATATTTGGAGATGGAAGCGATTTATATTTTCATTTTGCAGAAGAGTATATGCGTATATATATGGCATTAATGGTTATAAACGGTATTCAGCCAGTAACTGGAACATTCTTTACTTCTTTGGGCAAAGCATTTAAAGGAGCTTTTATATCTATGACAAGACAGATAATATTTTTACTTCCTCTTATTATAATACTTCCTAGAATACTCGGAATAGACGGAGTAATGTATGCAGGACCTGTAGCTGATGGTGCTGCTTTGATAGTAACTGTAATATTGGTAAGCAGAGAGATAAAGAAATTAAAGAAGATGCAGGAAGAAAAGAGCATATAATATATACTTGTTTCAAAACGATTATTCATATATATAATAATCCCATTTATTAAGTTTTAATATATAATATTTTACATGTATAGATTTGTATGTACAATATGTTTTAATATATAACTATTTTATATACTCAAATATAAATTTTATATAATTTGACTATTATTTCATAATAAAATAAAAAATAAAAGTATTATAATATATATCATTCAAAAGAATAATTTATTTTAAGGATAACAAAAATGAAAAAGAATGTTTTATTATTTTTTTCGCTTTTTATTATTTTAAGCTGCAGTAATAATAGCGAAACTGTAAGAGACACACAATTTGGAAAAGTGAAAGGCATAAAAGAAAACGATGCTTTAGTATGGTACAGTGTTCCTTATGGTAAGGCTTCACGATGGCAGGCTCCGCAAAATCCAGACAGCTGGAGCAATGAATACGATGCTTCAGTGTGGAAGGGACTAGCTTTGCAGTTAAGCGGAAATGAAATAGTTGGAAGTGAGGATTGTTTGAATTTAGATATCTATAGTAAAGAAGGGGCAAAAGATTTACCAGTATTGGTATTTTTGCATGGAGGAAACAATCAGACTGGAAGCACAAAAGAACTTATAGGTACAGATATGGTTGTAAAAGATGATATAGTATTTGTTTCTGTTAATTACCGTTTGGGATTATTAGGTTTTAATAACTTACCTGCTCTCATTAATGAAACCAATACAACAGGAAACTATACTCTTTTGGATATAGCATTAGCTTTAGACTGGGTAAAAAATAATATAGCATCTTTTGGAGGAGACCCAGAAAATGTTACTATATCAGGATTCAGTGCAGGCGGAAGAGATGTAATGGCATTATTGGTAAGCCCTATATTCAAAGGTAAATTCCAAAAAGCTATAGCATTCAGCGGAGGTATGACTATAGCTGATGAAACATTAAGCAGAAGACAAATAGCAAAAGCAATAGCCCCTCTTGCAGTAGAAGACGGCAAAGCAGCAAGCGAAGAAGAAGCTGTAAATTGGCTTTTAACTTCAGGAAGTGATGTTTCTGATTATTTATACAGCATATCTTCAGAGAGATTAATACCTCTTATGGGAAATGCAGGCATAAGAATGAGCGTATTCCCTCATCTTTACGGAGATGATGAAGTATTGCCTAAATCAGGTTTTGATACAGAAGATTATAATGCAGTACCTATTATAATGCTTACTGGAAATACAGAGTTCAGCATGTTTGCAAATGGAGATTCATATTTCTCTTCAGAAGAGATGAGTAATTATAGTGCAGAAGATATAGAAAAAGCAAAAACTTTCGCTATAAAATACGGAAGCAAAATGTATGCATACTTTAATGCAGAAGCCTCAGCAGAAAAAATGAGCGAATATAATTATAATGCCCCTATATATTTATGTTCTATCAATTACGGAGATTACACTTCAGATTATAAAATACCAACATTCGGTGCTTTTCATGGAATATTTATACCTATGCTTGCTAAAGAACATAATTATAAAAATATAGATAATAATTTATTTGCATCTGCCTCATATAAAGATGTTTCTGATATATTTAATCAATATTTAAAAAACTTCCTCTATACAGGAGATCCTAATTCTGATAATTTAAACACTTGGGAGAGATGGAATAATGAAACTCATCTTTCTATGGTATTAGATGCCAAAGATGATAAAGCAGTATGTGAATCAAAAAGTGTCACTGCAACATACGAAGATATTATAAATGAAATGAATAATGATACTGAACTATCTGAAGAATTAAAAGATAAGATGATAAAAAATGTAATGAACGGCAGATGGTTCAGCGACAGTTTGGATAAATACTATAATAATAGAAATTTATGGGAGTAATTATTAATTGGTTAAAAAATTAATTAAATAATTAAACAAGCAATTAAAAAGCCCTATATATTTTTTATATATAGGGCTTAATTTTTATTAAAAATTATTTATTCTTATTTCCAAGCAGGAAGATAAGAACCTAAAAAGTTTTCATTATAAACTTTCTCTACTATATCAGACTGATAAGTTTCTACAACTTTTTTGTATAGTTCATTATCTTTATCTTTAGTTCTAGCAGCAATTAAGTTTACAAAAGATTTTCCGCTGTAAATAGAAGGATCATCTTTAAATATATAGTCTTTTCCAGGATTAAGTCCGAAGTCAATAGCATAGTTTCCATTTATAACAGCACAAGCAACATCTGGAAGCACTCCGTAAATAGCACCTGCATCCATTTCTATTATTTGAAGATTAAGAGGGTTTTCTGTAATATCGCTTACAGATGGAGTGTCTCCCGCTTCTGGTTTTACTTTAATAAGTCCTGCAGCCTGAAGTACTTTTAAAGCTCTTCCTCCGTTGGAAGGATCATTAGGTATAGCTATTTTATCGCCGTTTTTTACCTGACTTACATCTGTAATATTAGTAGAATAAATATTCATAGCAGATATATAAGTATCAGCTATAGCAGTGATATTATATTTTTTATTTGACACTTCATCATTAAAGTATGCATAATGCTGAAAAGCGTTCAAATCTATTTCGCCGTCATTTAAAGCCTGATTAGGTATAGTGTAGTCAGAGAATGATACTAATTCTACAGTGATGCCTTCTTCTGCTAATTTTTCAACTATAGGATTCCAAATTTGATAATCGGATTCTCCTGCAAATCCTACCTTTACAGTTTTATCTGCATTTGTTTTTGAACCTTGACATGATAATATTATAAATGTCATAGACAATATTAATAATAAAATCTTTTTCATATTTATTTTCTCCTTGTTATTAGGTAATAATTTCATATTAGATTATATTATTTTAATAATAATTTCAATAATAAATAAAAAGACTTGCCGCAAAACTATAAATATTTATCAATTTATTTTTGCAGTAAGTCTAATACTATAATAAATTATCATTAAAATAAAATTATTTCCAAGTAGGTAAGTATGCCCCTTTGAAATCTTCTGCATATACTTTTTCTACTTCTGGAGACTGATATGCTTCTACTATTTTTTTGTATATTTCATTATCTTTATCTTCAGTTCTAGCCGCTATCAAATTATAAAAAGAGTTTCCAGTATATATAGAAGGATCATCTTTAAATATATAATCAGAACCAGGATTAAGTCCGAAGTCGATAGCATAGTTTCCGTTTATAACAGCACAAGCAACATCTGGAAGAAGACTATATAAACTTCCAGCATCTATTTCTACTAATTCTATATTAAGAGGATTTTCTGTTATATCATCAATGCTTGGAGAATCTCCAGCTTCTGGATTTACTTTGATAACTCCAGCCGCTTCTAAAACTTTTAAAGCTCTTCCTCCGTTTGCAGGATCATTAGGTATAGCTATTTTATCATTATTTTTAAGCTCACTTACATTTGTAATATTTTTCGAATATATATTCATAGATGATATAAATGTAGTTCCTATTGCTGTAAGATCATAATTTCTTGATGCTAATTCGTTATTAAAATATGCAAAGTGCTGAAAGGCATTTAAATCTATTTCTCCGTCATTTAAAGCCTGATTAGGCAAAGTGTAATCAGAAAAAGATACTAACTCTACAGTTATACCTTCTTTAGCTAACTTTTCAATAACAGGCTTCCAAGTAATTCTATCAGATTCCCCTACATGTCCTATTTTTACTACGGTACCTTTTTGATTATTACTGCCGCATGATAATATTATAAATGTCATAAACAATAATAAAATCTTTTTCATTTTTTCTCCTTAAAATAAATTTTTATTTTTTATTAATAATTAATTTTTTTAAATTAAGATATGTAAAATTACTTACTATTTCCAAGCAGGCGGATAAGCCCCTTTGAAATCCCCAGCATATACTTTTTCTGTTTCAGAAGACTGATATGTTTCTGCTATTTTTTTATATATAGGATTATTTTTATCTTTAGTTCTAGCTGCTATTATATTGATAAAATAGTTCCCGCTGTATATGGAAGGATCATCTTGAAATATATAATCAGCTCCCGGATTCAATCCCATATCCATAGCATAATTGGCATTAATAACAGCACAAGCAGCATCATTAAGTACACTGTATATATCTATAGATTTTACTTCCATTATTTTTATATTAATCGGATTCTCTATTATATCATTGGTGCTGGGAAAATCTCCAGCCTCTTCTTTAAGTTTGATAATACCAGCAGCCTGAAGTACTTTTAAAGCTCTTGCCGTATTTGAAGAATCTTTTGGTATTACAACCGTATCTTCTTCTTTTATCTGATTAATATTCGTAATTTGTTTAGAGTATATATTCATAGCTGAAATATAAGTATCCGCTATAGGAGTTATATTATATCCTTCTTCTTTTACCTGATTATCAAAATATGCATGATGCTGAAAAGCATTTAAATCAACTTCTCCGTCATTTAAAGCTTTGTTTGGTATATCATAATCATAAAAATCTACAAGTTCTATTTTTATACCTTCTTTATCAAGTTTTTCTATTATATGTTTCCATATAATTGTATCTGAAGCACCTACATGTGCTATTTTTATTACTTTTTTATCATCTTTATTATCAGAGCATGAAATAAAAACATATGCTGTCAACAATAATAAAATTTTTAAAATATTTTTAAGCGTTTTTATATTCATTAATATATCCTTAAAAAGCGTTTAATCTGCTATCGTAATGCCTACTATTTTACCTGCATCTATAAGTTCTGATACTTTTTCTTTGTAAAGATTTGCTATAGTTTTATATATTATATTATTTTCATCTTCAAGCCTTGCTGCTACTACATTAACATACATGTCCGACTGATACTTGCTTGGATCATCTTCATATATAATATTGCTGTTTCTAAAATCAAAATTGAAATGGTAATTAACAATGGCAGCATCAACTTTTGACATGATAGAATGCATATCACTTGATTTTATAGGCACAAACTCAATAAGTAAATAGTTTTCTCTTATATCGTCAAATTTGTAATTATAATTTTTATTACCATTTTCTTTTAATTTTATCAAACCTATAGAATCAAGTATTTTAAGTGCTCTTGATAAATTTATATCATCTTCAGGAACTGCTATTTTTGATTTTAAGCCTATTTGTCCTATATTTGTAAGATTATCAGAATACATATTCATATCAGCTATAAATGTTTTTTCTACAATGGATAAGTAGTAATCATTTTTATTGGTATCATTTACAAAATACGCATAATGCTGAAAATGATTTAAGTCTATTGCCTTGCTTACTAAAGCCTTATTTAATACGCTGTAATCTGAAAAAGTTATCAAATCTAAAATAATATTCTGTTCTTTTAATTTTCCTGTTAAAGATTCTAATATAGCGGTATCAAACTCACCTATGCAGCCTAGTTTTACAGTAATATCTTTTTTATTTTCTTTACTGCATGAAGCAAATAATAATAACATCATAATTATAAATATTTTTAATATTTGATTATTCATTTTTTGCACCTCAATTATTAATCAATAACAATGAGCCCTTTTAATTTATTTTCTTCTATATAAGTTTTAATTTTATGTTTGTAGCTTACAGCTATAAAATTATAAATATTATAAGATTTATCTTTTTCACGGCAGACAATTAAATTCACATATGATTTTTTTCCTGAAGCAGAATATTTTTTTACATCATCATAATATATAATATTGTAATTCTGATAATCTGAAATAAATCCGTAATTAATAATAGCTGCATCTATCTTGTCCATATTATAATATATTGTACTTGCTTCCATAGGGACAATTTCCAAGTTTAAATTATTTTCTGAGATATTGTTTAAAGAATACAAGTTATTATTATATCTTTCTAATTTAATAAAACCTGCCATTTCTAATATCTGCAAAGCCCTTGATAAGTTTACTTTATCAATAGGGACAGCGACTTTTGCATTTGACTGTATTTGATTTATATTTGTAAAATTCTTCGAATATATATGCATAGGTGCTACAAAAGTTTTTTCTAAAATAGAAAGTTTATAATTATGCTCATTCGCTTCATTTACAAAATAAATATAATTTTGAAAAGCATTCAAATCAATGTCCCCGTCATTTAATGCCTTGTTTAAAAGTTCATAATCATTAAAATAAACAATATCTAATTTATAATTATCCCTTTTAATTTCTTCATTTATTTGATTCCATATATCATAGTCAAACTCACCTATATGTCCTATTTTTATAATTTCTACGTTGTTATTACCGCTGCATGAATATGATATATTTATTAATAAAAAAAATATAAAAAATTTCTTCATCATAATAAAAAACCTATATTCATTATAAAAATTACCAAACAGCTATATAAGCCCCCTTAAAGTCATTACTGTAAATTTCTTTAACTTCATCTGACTGATAAGCATTCACTATTTTTTTGTATATTTCATTATCTTTATCTTCTGCTCTTACAGCTATAAGATTTATATAGTTTTTATCAGCATAGTTTGTAGGATTATCTTTATATATAGAATCTTTATCTGGATTAAGCCCGAAGTTTAGAGCAAAATTACAGTTAATTACAGCACAAGCCACATCTGGAAGAAGACTATATATACTTCCAGCATCAACTTCTATTATATTCAAATTAAGTTTATTCTCTGATATATCATTTAATACTGGATTTACTATATTCTTATCTCTTAATTTTATAAGCCCAGCAGCTTCCAAAACTTTTAAAGCTCTTCCTCCGTTTGAAGGGTCATTAGGTATAGCTATTTTATCATTTTCTTTTACTTCATTAATATTTGTTATATTGTCAGAATATATGTTCATAGCAGCAAGACAAGTATCAGCTATAGCAGTTAATTTATATCCTTTAGTTTCTACTTCATTGTTAAAGAAGGCATAATGCTGAAAATTATTCATATCTATATCGCCGTCATTTAAAGCCTGATTAGGAAGAAGATAATCTCCGAATGATACAAGCTCTATTTTTATATTATCATTAGAAACCTGTCTCATAACCTCTTCCCAAATAACTCTGTCAGACTCTCCTATATAGCCAACCTTCACAACATTTTCATTCTTATTACCAGATGAACATGCTGCTAAAAACAACATGCTCAAAAATAAAATTATTTTTTTCATATCTTAATTCTCCATAAATAAACTCATTAATTGTTTTTTAATTAATATATTATTTTATTACATTTTTAAAGCTAATTCATAATTTTTTTTCATAACTTCGCATGAAGCATTAAATAATTTTTTCTCTTCATCGTTCATGTTAAGCTCTATTATCTCTTCAACTCCGTCTCTTCCAAGTACAGCAGGTACAGAAGCATAAACATCTGTCTGTCCGTATTCTCCATTCAAATAAACTGATACTGGAAGCACTCTATGTTCATCAGAAAGTACAGCACGTGCAACTTCGGCTAAGGAAGTACCTATTCCAAACTCAGTAGATCCTTTGCCTCCTAAAACGTCCCAGCCTCCTCTTCTGCCTTTGTTAGCTAGTTCATTTAAATCTAATTTTGAATATTTTTCTTTTTCTTTCATAAGCTCAAATAAAGGTTTTCCAGCTATAGTTACAGTTGACCAAGCTACCATTTGGCTTTCTCCATGCTCACCCAAAGCATAGGCATATATTGATTTCTGATCTATATTAACAGCTTCAGATATTGCTCTTCTTAATCTTGCTGAGTCTAATGTTGTGCTTGTAGATATTATTCTTTTTGGGTTGTAGTTTAATTTGTTTTGCAGATAGTGCGTGATAACATCGGCAGGGTTTGATATATTTATTATTATGCCGTTAAACTTAGTTTTTTTTATTTTCTCTATTATATCTTTCATCACTTCTATAGTAGCACCTAAAGTATCCATTCTAGTTTGATTCATATTAGGCAATGGTCCTGCACATACTACCATTATATCAGCATCATCAATATCACTATAATTTCCTGATTTTACTTCTACTCTATGAGGAAGATATACTGTAGAATCAAATATATCCAAAGCCTGAGAAAATGCTTTCTTTTCGTCTATATCAATAAAAACTATCTCTTCAGCAAGTCCCTGTGCTGCTAATGCATATCCAGCATGCGATCCTACATGACCTGCTCCTATTAAAACCACTTTTCTTCTTTTGATAGAATTGTTTATAGTATTATTCATAAATAAATTTCCTTTTTATAAATTATTTTATTAATAAATTTAAATAATTTTTTTAATGTGTAGCTTTTTTTACCACAAAGTTCCCTATAGCTTGTATAATACCTACTAATATAACTAATAGTATTACAGATACATATATAATATCAAGTTTATTTCTATAATATCCAGACTGTATAGCATAAGTACCAAGTCCGCCTGCACCTACAGCACCAGCCATAGCGGTAAGTCCTATTAAGCTGATAGCAGTTATAGTAGTTCCTCTTGCTATAGGAGCAATACTTTCTTTTAAATATACTCTAAATATTATTGCTATAGGTGATGATCCCATAGACTGAGCTGCCTCTACAAGTCCAGGATTAACTTCTGATAATGCACTCTCTATTTGTCTTGCAAAGAAAGGCACTGTTCCGAATATTAAAGGTATTATAGCTCCCTTTACACCAATGGCAGTACCCATTATAAATCTTGTAACAGGTACAAGCATAGCAAGAAGTATAATAAAAGGAATAGCTCTGAAAAAATTTATAACCTTACTTAATACTTCATATACCACTATATTTTCCATAATACCGAATTTTTTGGTAACTATTAATAATACGCCCAAAAAACCGCCTATAAAAAATGATATTATACCAGAATAAAGAAGCATAACAAATGTCTGTATTATGCTTTGATAAAGTCTTGGCAAATCAGCCATAACATTAGGCATTAAATTATTCATCATATCTAGCATCAGTAATCACCTCTATATCAATATTTTGTTCTTTAAGAAAGTTTATAGTATTTGTTATGCCGCCTTTTTCTTTCTCATGCATTATAACAACAAGCCCTCCCAAAAGACTGTCATCTATAAGCTCAACATTACCGAATATTATATTAAGGTCTACATTAAACTTTCTTGATACATGAGATACCAAAGCCTCTCCAACACTTTCCTTTTTATATTTTAATCTTACTATACATTCGCCTGCTTTAATTTTTGTAATATTATCTTTCTCTTCTACAAGCGTATATATTTTTGAAAGATTTGAAGTAGTATCTATGAAATCCTGAGTAATTTTATTTTTAGGGTGAGAAAATACTTCAAATATATCGCCTTCTTCTATCAAATTACCCTTATTCATAACAGCTACTCTGTGGCATAATTCTTTAACTACGTTCATTTCATGAGTTATTACTACTATAGTAATACCCAAATTCTCATTTAATTTTTTTAATAATTTTAAAATAGAAGAAGTAGTCTGAGGGTCTAAGGCACTGGTAGCTTCATCGCATAAAAGTATCTGCGGATCATTGGCCAAAGCTCTTGCAATAGCTACTCTTTGTTTTTGTCCGCCGCTTAGCTGAGAAGGATAAACATATGCTTTTTCTTTTATATCTACAAGCTCAAGCAAGGACATTACTTTTTTTTCTATCTCATCTTTTGAAAGTCCTCTGTATCTTAAAGGATACGCCACATTTTTAAATACTGTTCTTGAAGCAAATAGATTGAACTGCTGAAATATCATTCCAATTTTTTTTCTTTTCTGTCTTAATTCTCTAGGGTTTAATGCTGTAATCTCTTCGCCGTCAATATATACTTTTCCAGATGTAGGTCTTTCAAGTAAGTTTATGCATCTAACTAGTGTAGATTTTCCAGCTCCTGAAAAACCTATTATTCCGTATATTTCGCCTTTTTCTATTTTGAGAGAAACATTATTTACTGCATTAAGCTGCTTATTTTTTTCAGTTTTAAATATTTTACTGACATTTTCTAAAATTATCATATATGTCCTACATTAAGTTATAATGATTAAGTTTGCATACACTCTAAAAATATTATTATATATAAAAACCTTGAAGTATTATATAATTTTAAAATATATCTGTCAATAGTAATTGTTTTATATCAAATTATATTTTATTCATTAGTATCTTTTTTATTTAGAAATACACATATAAAAATACAAACATTTTTTATTGAACTTGGGGGGTGGGCGGGCTAATGAAAGCAATTATAATACTATGTATTTTAATTTTTTTGTTGCATAAAAATAGATTATTATTTAGAATAACTAATAATATAATTAATTTGGTATTTTATTTATGAGAAAGTTTTTATTTAATTTTTTTATATTGATTTTAATATTTTCATGTTCAAAAAAAGAAACTCCGCTTCCTGATGATAAATTAGGAGAGCTTGTACTAAATCCTAGCGGGCAGACACCTTTATCATTAGTATACAAAATAGATACTAATAATAATTACCCCGTTACAGTGATAACAAAGGGAATGCTTGGAGATAATGATATAATATTTACTTACCCTAAAAATTACGGATCTAATTTCGCTATACATGGCATGTACTCTGAAAATACAAACACTATTTACATTATTAACGGCACTAATAGAATATCTACCAACATAATAGTAGATAAACTTTATATTGACGGAATATATATACCAGCTACAAACAGGGTTATAAAAAATTTAGTGCCTGAAGAGAATATATATTTTGCTAGCATTAATGATGAAAGTTCGATAAGCAATTTAACTGATAATAATGAAGAGATATATTTTGTAAGCCCCGTTATAAATAGAAGCTGGAAAGGTCTTTTCTTAATGGGAGTAAGCAGAAACGGAAATCTGCGATATGTTAATTATTCTAACTTCTATCTTACTAATGAAATAGCAAAGGTTATAGATGAAGATAATGATATAGTTATTTATGATACTATGGGAGTTAGCGATTTGCTTGGAAATGCTAAATTAGACATTACAAAACTTGATATAGGTGTTCATCATGACACTATAAGAAAAAAGGCTGACAGTAATTATATAATGCTTGCAAACTCTGCTTGGGGCGTTGAGGACAGAATTTGCGAAGTGGACAGTAATGGAAATATGATTAGAGATTTGTATGTCGGCGATTTGATAAAAAAGATAGTGAACAGAAACGGCGATGAGGCAGAGAAAGAGTATTTAAAAAAGCTAATATTTGATGAAGATAATAAATACTACAGTATAGGAAGAAAAAGAGATTTTCCTATGGACTGGGCACATTGTAATTCTTTAGTTTATGACGATGATAATGATATACTTTATTTATCAGTGAGAAGTTTGGCAGTTATGGCGGTTGATTACAGCGAATGGGAGCTTATTTGGTATATGGCAGATGATACATTGGATACTATGGAATCATACAACCCATACGGAAGATATTTAAAAGATTTAAAATCATTTGATCCTTATAAAGTTTTAGGTGACGGAAATACAGACGGACCTAAAAGCCAGCATGCTTTGTTTTTGATATCTACTAATGTAATAGCTATGTTTGATAATCAGGGAGATGAAGACATTAATCCCAACGGTTCAAGATACGTTGAATATAAAATTACTGGTTCGCATGGAAATTGGAAGGCTGAAAAAATTTATGAATATAAAACAGATAATAAATTATATTCTCACTATATATCCGATATAGATTTTTTAAGCAATGGAAACATGCTTCTTGATTTCGGTAATAATTCTCAGATAATGGAAATAAATAAAGAAACAAAGGAAGTTTATTATCATTTGAAATTCGGTATAAAGACTTGGGGTATTTATAGAGTAGATAAAATGCCTTTTTATTATTCTGATGGTTATAAATTTAGTGAGGACTGCTCTTTTTTGGAATAAAGATAGTATTTAGTTTTTTACTAATATCATCAAATGTGAGATTCTCTTTTTTTATAAGGTCATATATTTGATTTTCTGTTTTTATATTATATTTTTTCATGATGCCTCTACGCCTCTGTAATTTTTTTAAATAAAATTTATAATATAAAATAATCAAAAAATATAAGCGAATATAAGTTAATTATGAAAGAAGTACGAATTTATATAAACGGAAAAACAAAAACAATATCTTATACAAGTGAAGAAGATATAAAGACTCTTGTAAAAAAAGAAAAAGAAAATGTATATGTGATTAAAAAAACTAGAGGAAGAAAAAAGAAAGAAGAACCGTTTACTATATCAAAATTGATTTATAAAAATAATAAGTTTGATAAAACAGAAGAAAAATACATTACAGAAATTAAACTTGACAGTAAAAATATTTATCTTTTTGAAATAGGTTTATTCATAGATATATATAATAATATTTTTAAAAAATTAGAAAATAAGGATTTAAAATACAGAACTTTAGTAAAACTAATAAATGATAAAGAAAAACTTCTTCATAATAAAAATTCTGTTAAAAAAGAAGTAAGAAGGTATGGAGAATATCATAAGAATAAACTTTTTGAAGGCTATAAGTTTTTTGAAAATACAATATATTATAAATTAGAAATGCTCATCATAGCAGACAATATAAATTATTATTATGAGAATAAATTAGATTTTAAAGATATAAAAACTATATTATATGGTACAGATTATGAAGCAAAAATACATTTAGATTATATAAAAGATATTGAAAGAAATAGGGAAGCGAGTAAACAATTAAATGAAACTAAAAAACAATTAAAAAAAGTTTCGATTGAAAAAGATAATACTGAAAAAGAATTAAATAAAATTTTAATAGAAAAAGAAGAAGCAGAAAAAGAATTAGAAGAAACTAAAAAACAATTAAAATTACATGCTGATTTACTTCCAATACTAAAAAAAGAATCAATTCACACTGATGAATACTATATAAAAAATATGAGTTTTGAAGAATTAAAAATAAGTATAGAAAATATAAATATGCTTATAAGCTCATCTAAAGAACTTAATTATATAAACTATTACACAATAAAAAAATATATACTTTGTCTTTATTATATATTTGAAAGAGAAGAAATTAATAATTTATTTGGTAATATTTATTTAGATAAAAATATTATATACTATGATTTGCATTTTTATTATTTCATATTCATAATATACACTCTTAATAATAAGAATAAGCTTGATAATAAAGAGTATGAAGAGATTATTAATTTATATATAGAAAAATATAATACTCTTAAAAAAGAAAAATCTTATTTATTTGACAAAGCATATAATTTAGATATAGCAAAGAGATATGAACTAAAAAATCTAAATCATAATAATTATTTAAAAAACGACAGCTATTTACATCTTATGTATAAATATAATGATTATAGAGATTTATTTTTTGAAAAAGATTATTATAATTTTGTTTTATTTTTATGCAGCAAAATAAAGTTTGGAATATATTTTAATTTAGCAGATTATCAGGAAAATATATTTATTAATGAATATAAAGAAATGAATTTACAAAAATCAGATAATACAATTAATAATATTATTATTCAAATAGAAGGTACAAAAATAGCTAGAAAAATAGCAGAGAGATTTTATTTTCTTAAATTAATAACTTTAGAAGAATACGGAATTATAAATACTTTATTAAATGATTTGCTTATAGAATTAGCATATAGTCATACACAAACTATTAAAAATTATATTAAAGATGAAAAAAGAATATTAAAAAGCTATGATAATATTTTTAATAGTATTATAGATTTTTATGATAGTATGAAAACAGATAAATTATTATCTCCTGTAGACTATTATTTTTCTAAAAAGATTATAAAAGAACAAAAAATTATTGACGATTATACTTCTAATTTCTCATTAGATGAATCAGAAATAATTGAGGAAGCTAAAAAAAGATTTATTAATGGTAATGAAGAAAATATTTCAGATGATAATTTGGATATATTTACTAAAAAAATGTTTGATGAATTAGATAATGATTTTAATGGATATAATGATAGATACAAAAGAGATTTTAAATTAAAAATAGAAGCATTCTTCAAAATGAATCATTCTATGATTATGATGATAACAAAATATTTTTATAAAGATAATATTAAAGAAAATTTCATAAAAAATATTGAGTATTTATACAAATTACAGTCTTACACATCTTATTTGGTTCATAATAAAATGATAGATTATAATAATATTTTTATATACACATATCATTATGTATTTATGTTTAATGATATAGAATTAGCTAAAGTATTTTTTTCTTCAGTAGAATAAAAGCTAAAAATTTTCTAAAAAAAATTCACTTTTTTATTAGGTACATTGATGTACCAATAAGGCGAAAACTCCATTATTGCCTATAATAAATTTATAAATAATTACCTATGGGTAAGTATTTAATTTTTGTTTGTATTATTTTTATATAAAAGTTAGTTTTAAAAACTACTTTTTTGTAAGGAAAACAATAAATGTTGAATAATACCAGTATAGCATATTTTATAAATAATAAAAGATATATCCTTGAAAGCATAAAAAATAAAAACAAAAATGAATTAATTGCTATAGGAAATTTTTTAGAAATTTTAAAAAACGAAGAAATTAATAATGTAACATTAAAAAATTTGAGAGAATGGGATAATAAAAATGTGCTTCCTGCATACAGAATTACTCATGGACCTATAAGAGAAAAGGTAAGATACTACAGCAAAGAGCATATTGATATTGTAAGAGAGATACTTCGTTTAAAGGCATTGGGATTTGAGCTGCCTGATATTAAAAAGGTGATATTTGATAATATACCGGAGTGCTTAATATTTGTAAGTAAGGATATACTAAAAAAAGAGGAAATAAAAAAAATGAAGGGCTTAATTGAAAACATCAATAAAAAAGAGGCTGATATAATAAAGGCTATAATAAAAAACTCTAAAAAAGAATTTTATAATAATTTTAATATAGATAATTTAAATGATGATTATATAAAAGATATTATAAATCAGTATAAGAACATAAATTTAGAAAATAAAGAAGATCTAAATATTATAAGTTTCATACTGATTTTGATTAGTGCATTTAATTGCTATGATGAGAGTAATAATATTTTTGATAGAGAGAAGTTTTCAAATTATATTAATGATATAGCAGGCAGGTATTAAAGTTATAAACTTTAATAAAAAATATAAAAATAACTTTTAAGGAGCTAAATATGAGTGAAAAAAAGAAACAAGCTAATAACAAAGCTGATATTGTTAATGCCAATAAAGGCACAGACGGAACAAATATTACCTATGATAAAGCTCAAGGTAACAGAGGCTGGCAGAAAAATCCGCTAAATCCAGAAAATCAAAAAAACAATAATGATAAAAAATAATTTTAAGGAGGAAAATTATGGCTAAAAAACATAACAATGAAGCTGATATGCAAAACCCTAATAAAGGAAGTAATGGAACTAATCCGCGATATGACCAAAATCAGGGCAACAGAGGCAAACAGCTAAACCCTAATCAAAAAAATAAATAAATTCAGTTAAAACTTTAATACTTGCCGTCAGACTTTTTAAAAGTTAATAATTGCCCTAGGGTAGTTATGGACTTTTATAAAGTATAATCATTGTTAAAAACAGTAAAAAAATTTATGTTATACATAATAAAAAATTATTTAAGGAGAAAACAAAATGAAAAATATTATTAGCATCATAATAATATTAATATCTGCATTAACATTAATGAGCTGTTCTACTATAGCAACTGCAGATAATATTCCTCAAAGTCTTCAGCTTAGCGGAAACGACATCACAGTAGGAGAAGTACTGACAGCAGAGCTTCCTTACGATTCAAAAGACACTACATTAAAAGAACAGTTAATAGCAGAGGCTTTGAAAGGTACTAATTATGATTTTTTAATTATGCCCAGATACGAAATTACACAATCAGGATTATCTAAAAAAATGAAAATAAGAGGAAGAGGTGCTAGGGTAAAATAAATAATTATGAATTCCCCTAGGGTAAATATTAACTATTATATTATAAAACATTGAATAATTAATTATATATACTTATATTATCATTATAATAAAAACTTTAAGGAGAAAATAAAATGAAAAAAATTATCACTGTTATTTTAGCTTTAACTTTATTATCAGCTTTCAGCATATCCTGCAGCAAAGGTTTTAGTTTTAATGATTTAGGGGGCACTTGGGTAGGAAGCGGCGGAAGTTTTACAGTAAACACTTCCGCCAAAACTATAACAAAAGATAATCAGACATATAATGTTCAAGGAGCAAGTGATTCAAAAGCCCAATTATTAAATATAATGTTATTAAAAGACGGCAGTAATGCTGGTGATATAACATTTACAAGCAAAACAGAAGCTAATGGTACAGGCGATTTCAATGGAGCTTGGACTAAACAATAATAATATTCATTGTTAAAAAATTATATAAGCTTTATGATAAATATAAATTATCATAAAGCTTTTTTATATTCTTTATATAATATATTTTTACTATACTTGTTTAAAAAATAATTTTATTTATTGTGAGACAAATATAATCTTATCAAGTATTTTTGAAATAACTCTAATATATTTTATTATAAAATCAACTGCATAAAAAATTATGGAACAATATTTATTACAGTTGACAATAATAAAATATGATGTAAATTTATTTAACTGTATTTAAAAAATTTCTTATAGGAAAATTAATGGATAATATCAGTCAGTCTAATGAACAGGCAAAAAAGCCCAAATGGCATACTATGTTTTTTTCTTTCTTTTATATAGGACTTGTTACTATAGGAGGAGGACTTGCTATGCTTCCTATTATGGAAGAAGAGTTTGTAAGTAAAAGAAAGTTCTTAACTAAAGATGAAATAATAGATATATTTGCCCTAGCTCAAAGTATACCGGGAGTAATTGCTGTAAACTCATCTCTTCTTACAGGTTTTAAAGTAGCTGGAATATTCGGCGGTATAATGGCGGGAATAGGCGTTATGGCACCTTCATTTATTATTATACTTATGATAGCTCCTATATTTGAGAGATTTCAAAATACAGAGTATGTACATAAAGCATTTTTAGGCATACGCGGTGCTATAGCAGGGCTTATACTTCTTTCTGCTTTTGGAATGGGAAAACAGGTAATGAAGGATAAATTCACTGTTATTCTTTTTGTACTTAGTTTTATTTTAGTTGTATTTTTGAATTTTAATGTAATATATGCTTTGCTTTTATCAGCACTGATAGGCTGGCTGTATTATCTATTTAATAAATATGTTATAAAAAATAATAATAAATAACGGAAATTAATACTATGATATACTTGAGACTTTTTTATGTATTTGCAAAACTCGGACTTTTTACTTACGGAGGCGGATACGCTATTATAGCTTTGCTTTTAGGAATATTAGAAGATTACGGCTGGGTAACTTCTGCAGAGTTCTCTAATCTTGTAGCAATATCCCAGATAACACCGGGACCCATTGCTATTAACTCTGCAACATTTGTGGGATATAAAGTAGCTGGAGTATTAGGTTCTGCAACTGCCACTTTTGGTATATTTCTTCCTGCATTTATTATCACTATGATAGTGTCAAAATTCTTTTATGCTGTAAAAAATAATGAACAGTTTAATAGTATAATGAATGCTCTTCGTGTATGTGCTGTTGCATTAATAGCTTCGGCCGTTGTAACTTTTACAAAAGATGCTTTTTTTGTTCAGCTTACAGAAACTTCTATATTAAGAAATATTGTTTTTATTCAAAATATCTTTAAATACATCAGCCCAATAGGAGTATTTATATTTGCTTTATCAATATTCTTAAAGATAAAAAAAGTACCTATACTTGCTATAATAGTTATTTCTGCCGTTTTGGGAATAATTTTATATTAATAGACTTGTTTCAAAAGTACTTGACAAATAATTTTAATAGTTTATTGTTTTATGCTAAATTATATAATATTAATTATCATGCAAATCGTATGTTTTTTGTATAATTTATCATTTTAATATATAAATATGCAGTCTTTTTGCTTCTTTGGGTCACCACTGAGTAGGTGCCTAGACGGCAAAAGAAGTGGGGGTGCGGCACGACTGTGTGCTTCGCAGGGCTAGTCCCCGCAATTATAAATAAAAATAGTTTTGAAACAAGCCTAATGTAGTTATTATATTATCTTACCTTTGTAAGATTACCGCTTCCCCTTGTACCGTCATTACGGTCAAAATAAAAATTGAGGGCATAATCAGAAAAAGTAAATGTAAAATAATATCTATATCCGCTTGAAGTGATAGAAGCTGAATATGAGTTATCAGAAAGTTTTACTATATTCTCTTTATATATATTGTTAAAAAAAGATATATATCCTCCTGAAATATTTACTGCTGCAACACTGCCTGAAGAAATAGTAACAGATACATAAGCCTGCCCTGTAATATTATAACTGTCAGTTATTGTAATGCCCGATTCATATAAACCTATATATTTTTTGTCTATTTCATTATCATTTAATAATGATGATGAGGAGGAAGTATAAAAATTAAGACAGCCGCATATGAAAAATGCAGAAAATATAGTAATAATTTTTAATATACTATTCATTTGCCTCATAATAGTTATAAAATAAAATTAATCAATAAAAGTTATAATTAAATATTTTTCTTTTTCTCTAAATACGCCGTTACTAATTTTTTTATTCTGTCGTATTTAAAGCCCTTTCTCATTAATGCTTTTATTATATAATCTTCTTTATTTTCCTTATGTTCATAAACTCTATAATATTTTTTTATAGCTTCTTTTAATGCTTTATTTTCGCTTTTATCGCTTATAGAATTAGATGCTCTTTCTATTAATGAGTTTTTTACTTTGCATTTTTTGAGATAATCTATAATATGTCTTTTACTCTTTCCTTTGAGTTTTAAACTGCTTACAGCCACTTTTACAAATCTTTTATCATCTATGAGGTCATATTCTTTACAGTATGAAACAGCATAATTAATAAACCTTTTTTTATGACCTTTTTTTATAAGTTTATCCCTAAGCATACCCTCGCTTATAAATCCTCGTTTTAATACTGACACAGCCGATTTTCTTGCTGAAGCTTCATATGCCTTATTTCTTATATGCGGAATCTCATCATATTCAAGCTCCATTCCCTCATACAAATCAAGTTCATAAAGACCGTTTTTGGGTATAGTAAATACTTCTCCGCCTGATATCTTTATATATATTTTATCGCCTTTTAATTTCATTCTTATAATAACCATAACAAAATACTATAATAATATTAATAGTTTTTCAAGTATTATTTTTTATAAGACAAGAGAAAATTCGCATCATCGGAATTTAAATAAGACTTTGGTATAATAATAGCAGACATTTCATCTACATAAAAAAATATGCATCTGTTAGTAGAATCTATTTTTTGTATATCTTCTTTATTAAACTTGCTCACACCGCTATTTTCTTTAAACACAACTTTATCATCATAAACTGTTAATTCTTTATCGCCGAAAACTTTATCGAGCTTTCCGCTTCTTGAATAGTCTTTAACTTTTTTTACTATCTTTTTTTCTATGCGTTTCCTATATGTTAATACCTGTATAACAGAAAAAGCAGAAACTAATACTGCTATTATAATTATTAAAAATGCATTATCTCTAAAGTATACAGCCATTGCTGCAAATACAATTAAATACAAACCTACTAATATTGCTATAGTTCTTTTTATAGTTTTAGTCATTGAACTGTTCATTTTTAAATAATGAAGCTGAAAATCTATAAAATCATCTTCTGTAAGTTTGTATTTATATTCTTTTTTCATTAACTACACCTATATTTGTATTATATTAAGTATAGTATAAGTATATTTTTTTTCAAGTATCACTAACATACTTAAGATCATTTATAAAGTTATTTTATACACTTGAATATATAAAACAGTACCTAAAAAATTGCAGTATGTAAAATTTATTGCATTAAAAGTATAAAGTTTATTCTTTTAATGCAATAGCATACTATTTTTTAAGACTTATTAGCATAAATATTATCGATCGCTTCCTGTCTGGATATATTAGGATTTACTGCCTTTTCTATGTCTATCAATTTTTCTCTAATATTATCCGCTTCTTGTCCTACAACCTTACTATCTAAATAATTTCCATATTCAACTAATGAATTATTTAAATTACTATCATTTTTCATAACATAGTCTAATTTTCCATTATTAAAATATGCTATATGATTGGCAAGATTTCCTGCAGCATCTGGAGATAAATTAACACCATATTTATTATTTATCGCTTCTATAGAATATTCAATTGCTTTCCTAGCCTTATCTTCAGGAGAATATTTTTCAGGATTTGGTACTTCTATGGCATTAATTTGATTTTTATAATCTTCAAAATTTTTAGAAGTTTCCAAAGTAATGCCCTGCTCCTCTGCTGCCAATACTTTAGCACCTAAATCGTCAGCACTTTGAGCATTGGTTTCTATTATACCCATCTCTTTTAAAATGCTAAACACTGCTTTAGCACATTCTACAACACAAATTACTATACTGCATATAACACTTAAAGTTTCAAAAAACATATTTTTAACTCCTTATTTTTTAATTTTTATTAAGATTTATGAGCATAAATATTATCTATAGCTTCCTGTCTGGATATATTAGGATTTACTGACATCTCTAAATCTATAAGTTTTTCTCTAATATTATCCGCTTCTTGTCCTACAACCTTACTATCTAAATAATTTCCATATTCAACTAATGAATCATTTACATTAGGATCATTTCTCATAATATAGTCTAATTTTCCATCATTTTTAAAATAATCTATATTCTTAAGAAAACTATTTGCTGCCTCTAAAGATAAACCAACATCATATTTATTGCTTATACACTCTATAGCATATACTATAGCTTTTTTATCCTTATCTTCAGGAGAATATTTTTCAGGATTTGAAACTTCTACAGTATTTATCTTTCCGTTCCAATCTTCAAAATTATTAGATGACTCTAAAGTAATGCCTTGAGCCTCTGCCTCTAATATTTTAGCACCCAATTCATCAACACTTTTGGCATTTATTTTTATTATCCCCATATCTTTTAAAGTCTGAACTACTATAGTAGCACATTCTGCTATACATTTTATGCTTTCACATAATGAAGCTATTTCCATTTCTGTTTCATAAAACATTGTTTACTCCTTAAAAATATTCTTTACATTCTATAAAATTATATTTATCCAACATGATATCAAAATTATCGATATCATTATAATTTTTAGTTAGCATCACATTTATAAAATTTTCTAATAATTTATATTGTATATTAAATTTATTATACATCCTTCGTCCAGATATATCAAAATATCTAAACAATAATTCATCAAATAATATTTTTAATTCTATATTATATTCTATTGCAATATTATTAACATAATCATAAAAACTATCAATATCATTTTTTAATGCAGTATTTCTATCCTGATCATCTTTTTTTATTATGTTAGAAGAAACTTTTTTTAATAAATTATTAAATTTATCTGTAATAGTTTTTATATCTATATCTATAATCTGCCTATATGATATTTTACCCATATTACAAGGAGCAGCATTTGATAATTCAAAATCAAACCTATTTTTTGTTTTATTAAATATATTGATTATTTTATTTTCAGAAACTACTGAAGAAGTATCTGTAACAGCTTTAATTTTTATATGCACAGGTTTATCAACTGATTCAGAAAATAATACAGCTTCACCTGGTTTAAGATTGGACAAATATTCTTTCTGCTTATCATCCATCATCATAGCATTTCCAACAGATTCTTTATCATCTTTTGCAAATAATTTATGTATTATTTTAGTATTTGTATTTTTTAACACTTCTGGAATTATCTTGTTTGGTATTTGATCTGCTATTATTAAACTCTCTCCATATTTTCTAATTTCAGCAAGCAAATCAGAAAATACATTAACTGCCTCTTTTTTACCCATACTATCATAAGAATCAACTTTCGTTAATAATCTATGAGCTTCTTCTATTAGAGTAATATGTTTAAAATTAGGATCTTTTTTGTATCTTATTTTTATCGCTTCAGCTATTCTTGAAATCATTAGAGACATAAGAAGTGCCTTATCATCACCTGATTTTAAATCTTCAAGTTCTAATATTACTTTTTTATCTATCAAAGTCATAACATCAATAGATCTTCTAGTATTTAAAATAGCACCTTTAGAACCGATACAAAGATTAGAAAATCTGCTGACTAAAGAACCAATATAGTCATTTTTAAGTCTAGTATCAAAACCTTTAGTATTAACAATTTCTCCTAAAACTACTATAAAATCTGATATTATAGGAAAGTATAATCCATTTTCTGAATACGGATTTTCTGTATATCTATTTTTATTAGTTTCAAAATTCCAGCCGTAGTGTTCATAAACTTTATAAATGGCTTCTTCTAGCAACTGAGGCATAGATGCTTCCATATGAAAAGAATTAATAAAAGCAGCCTTAAGCATATCTATATGAGATATTATATTTTCTCCTTCCAATATTTCAAAAGGATTAAATCTGAAAGGAGAGTTTAATTCATTTCCTACTGTGAATATCATAATATCATCTTCATAAAATTTACCCGCCAATTCTCTGTATTCGGTTTTAGTAGGTTCTATAACCATAAAAGGCAAATTTGATTCTAACAATATTTTTTGACAAGTTGTTGTTTTACCGCTTCCTGTAACACCTGCAATGAATATATGCTTATTTAAAATTTTCTTATCCAATTTGATATCTATACTTTCCAATACTGCTTCTTTATTAACTAAATGTCCTATAGAAAAACAGTCCGAATTAGGAGAATCTTTTACATTTAAACCAAACTCTACATACTCGCTTTGTACTAAATTTGGAACTTCTGAAATAGGAATTCCTGCTATAATACTAAGCTCTGAAGCAGTTAAAAATGATGCAACTCCGAAATCTTTTTCTAAAGTACTCATTAAAGGAGAATAACTATCATTATGCTTAACGCTTAAATGATTAAAAAATAAAATATCATTGTTATTTACTTCTTCCTGACGATGCAAATTTAATATATAAGGATTTAGAGTATTATACGTATTAGAATCCCCATGAAATATAGAACAGTATAATGATTCTATTGTAATTAAATCCTCTTTATTATACGCCATTATATATGTATTAGTCTTATAATATCCTCTTGAAGCAAGCCTTTGTATTCTATCTAAAAGAAACTCATCAATATAATCCATTTCTTTTTTGTATGTTCTGTTTATACGTTCATAAGATGTTCCGCTGCTTTCTCCTGTTTGTTTAGCAGTAGAATCATTATCACCTTTAGATGTAGTTGTAGTTTCTGTTGTACTGCCATTCTTACCTTCTGATATTGATTCTGATTTTGAAGTTTTGCTGCTGCTGCTTTGAGTATTATTTCCTTTTGTTTCTGTTTCTGACCAGCCTTTAACTTTTGCAATAGCATTTGATACAGAATTATTTTTACCTGTAGTTGTAGTAGTAGATGAATTATCCTGATGCTGATAATTAACTTTATAATCTTTATAAATTTTCTCATAATAATTGCAAATATTTTTTTCTATATCTTTAATTTTATCATATTCAACTGGAGTAAATAATATTATTATCCTCCATCTCATATTAATAGAAGCATTTATCAGTCTGTCAATTCCTTGAAAATCTACATCCGTACCATATTCTTTTTTACTGCTATTAATAGAAGGCACTCCGTCAACAACGCCAAATCTTTTATATTTCTTCATAGAGGAATAAAAATTGCTAAGTTCATCTTCTGTAACTTTTTTTAAACTGCTTCCATAAAAATTACCTAAAAATGATGATCTCAATAAAGAACCTGAATCTATATCATTATTTTTATCTTTTAAAACACCCAAATGTATATTTATTTTTTGATACTCACAAGTCATAATATAGACAAAAGTATCATTTTGATATTTAAGAGATGAAAAAACATTTTCCATAGATTCCCTATGAGTATAATTTTTATCAGACATAATTTTATTTATTTTGAATAAAACTAAATCTTTATTGGGTATTATCTCAAAATCTTTTTCACTGCAGTTAATAGTTTTTATCATATTTTACTCCTTAATAAAAAATTATTTAAAATATGAATTTACTTTATTTTTAACATTATCATCTTTTAATAATGATATTGTTTTATTAAGATATTGTGCGTTTCTAATTTCTTTAATCATGATATTACTCTTTATAAAAGTTATAATTTCTTTTTTTTCAGATATATTACTATTTTCTATACTGTTAAACTTATCTTCATATTTATCTAATATCTTTTTTTCATGAGATTCTGACATATTATTATTAATATATTCTCTTATTAATTTTTTATCTTTTATATCTAATGACATACCATTACATAATGCTTTGACTATTAATACTCTTTGCAAAATAATAAGATCATTCTTGTATAAGTTAAGTTTTAATAAAATAGATACTTCATACAAATAATCTTCAATATCTTTTTTTACAGTATTATAATGATTATTATAGTTTACTGCCTCAGATTTATTATTATTTTTTTCTAAAAATAAACTTTCTAAACTTAAATGAATACTGTTTTTATCTTTGTATTTTGCTGCTTCATAAGTATGATCATCTTTATAGAATCTATAATATTCATTCATTATTTCAAAATATGAATCACTAGAATTTGAAGCAGTCTTGGAATAAAATAAATCAGATAGAGATAATGCCGATACACTCAAAACTTCTTTTAAATGATCTAGTAATTTAGATAAATAATTATTATTAAAGTTAATATTATCATAAATAATTTTTAATGATACATTAGAAAAATTATCAATACTCAAATTATCTAATATAGTGCTGCAAATTTGTCTGCAGTCATCAGCTGAATTTATATCAAAATATTCTTCACCTTTCAATTTCTTAGGTTTTATATTATCTGAATTAACTTGAAATAAGTAAAATTTATTATTTATAATAATAATTCCGTATTTTTTAATCATTTTTTTACTCGCTATATTTTATTAATCATCATCAGAAACACCTACAACAGTGATAGCATTTCCTCCGTCATCACCTGTAAGTAATGCATTTGCTACATAAGTTAAATCGCACATATTATATAATTTACCCTTATCCATATCAAATTTCAATATAGATATTTCATTAAATTTGCTAATGTCTATTTTTTTATTATTGTCCCCATATATACTGTAAAGTCTATTATATATATTATCATCTATTTTCTTTATATACCTTGATAATTCCAAAGCCTTTTTAGAACCAGTTTTTAAATCTTTAAAATATCCGTAAGGTCTTAATCTTAAAAAAGAAAGTAAAATTAACAAATAACTTCTTATATTTACAGCAACAATATTTAAATTTGAAGCAGACTTCTTTAATATATCTAATGTATTCCTTTTTATATCCATAATGAAGTTTTCATTATGCTTTAATATACATTCTAATAAATCATTATCATTAGAAAATACTATTCCCAAATGATAAAGAATTTTATTTTTATCATATTCCTGAGAATTATTATAAATATCAATAAAAATATCTATATTATCCGTATCCCGTTCTTTATGAAGTAAATATTTAAGTATATGTTTAAATATATTATATTTTGTAATAGTATTAATAGTATAGGGATTAGTATCTTTGATATTTATTTTGTATAAAGCATTTTTTAAGTCATCTTTATTAGGAAGTGTGCCAAACCACAACTCTCTGCATTTTTCATAAATTCTTTTAATAAAAGCAGTATTACTATTTCTATATTGTACATCTTTTGTTACAGTTAAAAATTTAAGAAATATAAAATCAAGTATTTGTATATATATATCAATATTATCTTTATCTATTGCTTTAATTTCAGAAATTTTTTCTGCTGATATAAACATTTGTATGTTAGGATACAGTATATTATATAATTGCAATACTAAACTAATATGATTGTCTTCAGAATATAGAGTTTTTGATAAAAACATATTTATAATATTAATATTAGAAATAAATCGATCTAATTTAAAATCTGTGATTCTGTTATTAAAGAAAAATATAGCCCCCTCTAAAGATTTAATACTTTTTTCTAATGAAACATCATTTATCTTTATTGAAGATAAATTATAATTTATATGCTTATCTTCCAATTCTATTATAGAATTATCAGAAGAAAATTCTATAATAGTATATTCAAAAGGAGCATTATTTTTATTTACTGGAACTGCCGTTAATGTATAACTGTTTTCATCTCCGTAATTATATTTTATTTTTAATTTTACTTCTAAGTCATTTTGTAAAGGAAGAAAATTTCCTCTTATAAAAGCATATACTAAATTACCTTTATTTTTTATATCTCTTATTAACGGGAATTTTATTTCTTTAACATTGGCTGGTAAATACAAATGTTCTTTTACATCATTTTCAAATTCTTTTCCCATTTCTATTGACTGATTACTGTTTACAAGCTCTAAAAATCCATACCTTCCATTTGCAATAACTTCCAAACTCAAAGAAGGCAGATATTCTATCCAAGAATAATTATATTTCTTCCAATCAGAATATATTTCATAAGCTCCCAAAGCAATATCATTATTATCATAAAAAAGAACATTATTAATTTTACTAAACTCTTTTTCTGCAACTGTTCCTTTATAAAACTCATTTCCTAAAATAATAATATTAGTATATTTCTGATTTCTATATTCTTTTAAATGTTTTAAGGCATTGTTTAATATTTTGATGACAATAGAAGTTTCATAATATATTGAATAAATTTTATCATCAAAAACAAACAAACTGCTTTTCTTTGATAATAATATATCAGCAACTAAACCTGATTGTAAAAGAAAATATAATTCATTTGTATTTTTTGATATATTAAATTTCTTATTAAAAAGCTCTAAATATTTTATGCATATATTATCAAATGATAGTGTATTATCTTCATCTAATCTTATTGATACAGGATAATGTTTCCATAAATTAATACTTCTATTTTCTCTTTGTACTCTTGTAAATTCTAATTTTACAGCAGAAACATATGAATCTAATAAATCAACTACAAGTATTTTACTATTTTCTTTAATATTATTTTTATTTTTATGATAAGCTGAAGCAGCAGCTACACTCCTCCAAACATAAAATAATGATCCGAATTTATTTTTTATTGATTTTTTTATATACAACTGATTTATTTCAAGCACACTATCAGGCATTAAATTTATAACTTCAATATTTTTATCTTTTTCTAAATTATTAAAATATAATCTTTTAATATTTTCTAAACCAGCTTCAAAATAAGCCTTATTTTCAGAACTTTCATCATCATATATAGAATTAAATGAATGTATATGATCATTTTTTGTATATATACTGTTATCATTATATAGATAATATTTATTATTAAAACCGACTATAGATTTCAATGTTTTATTTGTCATATTATTTAATGATATAAAAGGATTATAAGATGTAAAATCTAATATAAATCTGTCTGCTTCAAAAGAATTATCATGTTTTTTATCTTCACTGAAATATGCAATAAAATTATTCATTTTTTTTATAATATTTAATAGTTCATTTAATGATTTATTCAATCCATTTGCATCAGCAAAGCCTTTTATAATGTTCTCTTTTACTTTTATTTCAAAAGGCAAGCCTCTATTTTTTATGTATTTATCTTTAAATGTAAATATTAGCTTAATATAGTTAGTATCCTTTAATTCAAACCTAGAATATCTGTCATTTAATATCATAAAGTCAGCTTTAATTACTATATTAAAATTATTTTTATCTCTATCAATATCTAATTCAATATCTAACTTCAAAATATTTTTATTTTTATGTTTATGTTTTAAAATAATTGAATAACTATTAATATTTAAATCTTTTTCTTTACTATATAAGCCTGTGAAATATTTATCATCATTTATAGTAAAGAGATCATCATATATGAATGCTTTTTCCATATTCGATATTTTACTAAATAAAGAAAGCTGAAAAACAGATAGGAATTTATCATAAACATTGTTAATTCTTTCAATCAAAGCTTGAGAAGATAAATTGCTGGATAAATAATTTAAACTTTTCCAAATAACAGAATAATTTTTATGACTTAATAAGGCATTATTAGCAATAGATGATTTTTGTACTTTGGCTTCGTATATAGGCTGATTTTTTATATTATTTTTTAATGATATTATTTTTTTTAAACTTTTCTCTATCTCAGAATCATAAATATAATATAACTCATTATTAATTCCATTTCTTAGCCTGTCCCTTGCTATAGAACACATTTTATTAAGTAAATACAAAGTGCATTGATTTTCCTTAGAATCATAAGAAAATCTTTTTTTATCTGCTAATATATTTTTACGATGAGATAATTTCTCTTTAATTGTTTCACCAGGCTGTTTGCTTAAATATCTTATAGTTCTTAACCCCACACTATCTAAATGATTAAGCTTAACCATCTTAGCTTCTTTTTTTATAAATTCCTTTGGTCTTTTGATAATATGAATAAAATGTTCCAAGCAAAAATCTAAAAGAACCTGATAATTATCCTTAGGCAAATACCTTTTATTATTTTTTAGCTCACTTATAATATTAAGAATATTATTCAATTCTTCTGAATAATCACTTAATGTTTTATATAAATGCTTATTCGTTCTTTTATCAAATACCGATATAGAATTGTATATATGCTCAGCAAACTGCAAAGTAACTAAGGAAGCAGATATTTTATCAATTTGTGTACTAATAATTTTATCAAAATTACTATAGTCTATTATCTCATTCATATTAATAACCTAAAATTATATTAATTTATTATATTATTATAAAAGTCTCTATTTTTACTTAAATAATTAGCACTTCTCCATATAAACTGTCCGTCTGGAGTAGACATTGCTATATTATAGTCTTCTATTAATCCTGAAACTTTATCATTAATTAAATTTTTTATTTTATCTAACGCTTCAAAAGTAATATCACTTTCAAGCTCTAATCCTCTAAGTTTAGGCATAACTTTATAAACTAAAGCCTCTTCAAATGATAAATCAAGACTTTCTTTAAATAATTTTTTACTATCTTCTGATAAATTATTTTTAATACAATTATCATAATAATGATAGTTTATAGGATGAGAACGCATATACATTTCTATAGCCTGCCAAACTCTGTGTCCTAAACCTCTTCCAGTTCCTTGCAGGCAGGATTTTATTTCATTAACGATATTTTTATAATCCTCAAATAACACTCTTGTTAAATCATCGCCTTTATCTTCAATATAATTTTGATTTTTCCATTTTCCCCATACTTCATATTTTAAAGCATTACTTTCGGATGACAATTTAATGGGAGGTCTGCTGAATAAAATTTCTGGTATTGGGAAATTAATCTGATATCCTCTGTCTATAACTTTGTCAGATAAAGCTTTTGTAGTTTCATCTTCATTCATAGTACCTGTCCAAATAATATTTTCGCCTACAGCAAGTTTATAACTATATCCTGAACCTAAATCTACATCTATATATATATATTCATCTTTACCGATTCCTCTTTTACTCTCTAATTTACTAAGCAAGTCGCTAAAATAAAGCTCAACATGTGCTAAATTCATCTCATCTAAAAGCACTAACAAAATAGAATCTTTAAAATCTCTAGCATTATCCGCATCATTATTTCCTGCAAATTGAACCATAGCCCTTAATAATTCTGTAGAATTAAACTTTCCGTCTAAAGAGTTGAAATATCCAAATAAAGACTGCGGACTATCCCAGTCAGGCTGAACTGGAAGAGATATAAAATACAGCCCTCCAAAACGAGAATACAATTTAGGAAGCTCTGATTTACCCGTACCGCTTACCCCTGATAAAATAGTTAATGGAGACATATATGCAGATTTTAATGCCGTATGAAAAGCGAATAATAATCTCTTCTCAAATATCATTTTTGAAGCTAAACATTTATTATATATATCAATTACCCATTTTATTTCTTCAGGCTCATTATCCATATATACTTTGGCGTCAAAAGCCTTACTATTTTTTATGTCAGCTTCTCTTTTTTCCATCTCTTCAGTATGTTCATATTTATTCTTTATTATTTCTAATTTTTCCCTGCATTCTGCTATAGTCGCTTCCAATTCTGAACATCTAAAAGTTTTTAAATCTAATTCATCTTGTATCTGTGCCGCCTGAACTGCATAATATTTGTAACTAAACTCTTCTTTTTTTATGCTGCTAAGTTCATCTCTCAAATTATCTATTTCATTTTCTAATTGAGGTACTAATTCTGCCTTTTCTCTTATTTCTTTATAATCTTTTGGAATATTATTTAATTCTTCTTTTGCATTTTTTAATTCTTCTTCTAATTGGGCTATCTCTTTATTTAATTGTTTTTTATCCTTACCTCCGCTTCTTTTATCTTCATTTATATAATCATCTCTTTCTGATTTTATTATATTATAGTCTTTAAATATTTCATCTATTTTCTCTCTAAGTATTTTAATCTCATTATCTTTTCCGTTTATAATATCATTAGTGATTTCTCTTACTCTTTGTTCTATACTAGCTTCCAAATTAGACAATGATTTATCATAAAATAATTTTTTATTTTCTATTAATTTATTGTTAATTTTAATTTCCTCTTCTTTTTCTTTTATAGCTTCTTTTTCTTGAGATATTTTTAACTTTTCTTCTGATAAAACTCTTTCTCTATTATCAAGTTCTTCTCTTCTTGAAGCCTCTATCTCATCTAATGCTTTTATTCTGTCATTATATATTTGATTAATTTTCTCATCATTCTCTTTTATTCTTTTAGTATATTCTTTTTCTAATTCAATTTTTTTGTCTTCCAAAGATTTTATTTCATTTTTCATATTTTCTGCTGCTTCTTTTTGTTTTGAAATAAAACCTAATTGAGCGTCCATTTCTCTAGTCTTTAATTCTTCATCTTTTGATTTTAATAATTTTTCTTTTTCCAATAAAACATTATTTTTTATATCATAACCGCTTTCTTTAGAAGATAAATCAAACTCTCTGCTTATTAATTGTTTTTCTCTTTCTTCAAGATTGGATTTTTTATCTGATAGGGTTTTATTAATTTTTACTAATTCATTTTTAAAATTCATTAAATTTTTTATTTTAATTAAAATATCTTCCGATAAAATTCCTAATTCTTTTTTATTTTCAGCAAAGAATTTTTCTATACTTGCAACATCATAACTTTGTGCGGATATATCTAATTCTTTTAGAATATCTTTAATACTGTTATCACTATTTAATTCTCTTTTCTCATCACTTTTATTAATGTTTTGTTTATTATCCATAAAATATATCTCCTATTTTAATTATTTTTTAATTATTTTCAATAATATCTATAACTGCCTTTACACATAAATATGTTTTATCAGCAGCCTGTTTATAACTTTCAAAGTTCAATATATGACGATCCTTTGATAATGCCGTATTATGATGTCTGTTTCCGTATCTTAATGAATAATTGATAAAATTAGGTTCTGCCTTTGCTATTTTTTTTAATATATCATCATAAGGATTAAGTTTAGAGTATATGATAAGTATCATTAATAAATCAGAAAAAACCTGATGTACTTCTTGGCTAACTCTCTTATATACTCTATCTCCTTTCCATCTATTAATCAAAAAATCAGGAAATGCATTGTCAATATTAAATCCAATGGAAATCAAATATGCTTCTATATCATCTATAAATGATTTATCATCTTTTATTAATTCTTCTCTTACAGAATTAAATACACTTTCTAAACCTAATTGCTCTATAATGATTTTAAAAATATTTTCAAAAATTTTTGCTATTTTAATATATACATCATAATTATTGTTTAGGTTATACTGCATACTCTCTAAATAATCAAATAAAGCAGGATAATTTTTAATATTATTTCCAAGTATATCTATTACTTCATCAGATGCTGATAAAAGTTCATTTTTATATTCATCATAATTTTGTATATTTTTATCTTTTTTATCAGCTTTTAAGAAATATTTATAATTAACACTGGTATTAAATAATACACTTAAAATACCTAAAAAATATTTAAAATATTTTTTTATTTCTTCATTATTTAAATTCTTAAAATCATCATGATATTTAGCAGCTCTTATACTATTTATCTCAAAAAGTATACTAAATAGATTGTCATATTCATTTGCAAGATTCTTAAAATTAGTATTATTTAAAGATATAAGCAAATTAGCAGCGGATAAACTTACAATATCTTCAATATCTCCTTTTAATATTCCATTTTTAGAAAATATTCTTCCAGCATATACTTTAGAAAAAAATATTTCCATTGTATTATTCTCATTATAAAAACCAATATTTGAAGCTATTTTTATTAATATTCTTGCATTTGAATTAAAATCAGAAGAAAGAACATTATTAACTTTTATATTGCAGCCCATATTGAATATATTATAATGAAAAATATATTCAAAAGCTTTGTTTAAATATTCAATAAAATCTTCCTGTGATTTCATTTTGGTGCTTACATTTGAGTTTTTCGGATCATCAGGATTTAGCAGTTTATAAGAATTAAATAAATTATAAAAAGATTCTTCTATTAATTTTTTATGATTTTTTATAAAATCTATTTCAAAAATATTATGCATTTCTTTTTCAAATTCTTTTATTTTTTCTTCAGATTTTTTTACTATATCTAAATCAGATATCTTACTTGGAGATAACTCTGAATACATCTCCATAATATTATTATACCTATTTTTATAATTTTCTATAAAATCTCTCAAATGAAAATATATCTTTTCAAAAAACGGATCTGATACTAAAATACCCCTATTAGTATTAGAACTATTATAATATAAATAAGTTGCAAGATAATAAGGAATAGGCTCTCTATTGATGAACTTTATTTTATCAATAGAAATTTCATTATTTATTAAAGAAGAATCTGCCATACTTACTACATCTTTAATATTATATTTCTTATAATTTTTTATATAATTCATATATGATTTATATATATCTTCTTTTCTTAGTTCAATATCATTTATTTCATCATTAACAGTTTTTATAATATATGCTCTATATACTTTTTCAGATATTTTTTTCTGTAAAATAACTCTATCAGGCTTATAAGATGAATGCTCTATTTGCATACTTTCAAGATCATTTTCTAAAATAAAATAATCCATAAACCTTTCGCATAATAAATCATATATGCAGTATCCTATTATAGTTTCTGAAGGATCATATATATTTCTTAATGCTTTTTTTCCCGATTCTGTTACTAATCCTTTTTTATAGTATCCTGCCTCATCAAGCTCATTGAATATATATTTTACCAAATCTTCATTAAGTAATAATTTTTTGCTTATAAAATCAGAACTAGCATTTTGAAAAGATAAAATTTCTAAAATAGTTTTTTGAAAGAAATTTAATTCTTTTTTACTAAGGTTAGGAAGTACAACCTTATAAAGAAATACTGGAAACAAAAATGTTTTTTTATCTCTATGGTTCAAAGTATACTTTACCATATCAGATATTAAAATTTTAGTTTCTTTTGAAAACATCTTATGATAATTCATTTCCATCAATAACTACTCCGTTTTTATTATCTTTGCAAAGCTGAACAAACTCATATAAGCCATTAACTTTTTCTTTTGCTATCTCATTATCAAACATATCTAAATCTCCTGCCGATATTAAAACTCTTTTTTGTCTGCTCATACTCACGCATAAGCGGCTCTCTACCTGCAAAAAACCATAGTTTCTATTGTCTGAAAAATGATTGCTCCTTACAGCAGATAAATAAACAACATCAAATTCCCTTCCCTGAAAAGCATCTACACTTCCTACTAATACTATGTTATTAGTATATTTACTGCTCGCCCTATAAACTCCTTCTGATTTAACTAATATTTTATAATCTTCAAATACTTTGCATATAAGCTCAACTTGTTTTTTGTAAAAAGTAATAACTCCAAATGTATAATTTTTTCCATCTTCTGAATCTAAAAGCATTTTTATATGTTTAGCTATTGCGATGGCTTCTGCCTTTCTTGTAAAACCTCCTGTATTAATTTTAGTCTCTTTTATTTTGTTATCTATATTAATCCAAGCACAAGGTTTATTATTCAAAGTAGGAAGATTATGGTAAAACTCTTCATCTTTTCTAGGACTGCTTATTTTTGGGTCTCCATTCTTTTCATAAAAAACTTTACTTACAAACTCTCCAAGTATGCGATGCGTTCTATACTGAGTATTTAAAGTTATAGTTCTTTTTATATTGTCTCTCTTTTCCAATTCTTTTACAACATTAAAAAGATGTTCAAACATACTTTCTTCTTTCATTCTTTTTAAATCTTCTTTGGAAAAATTTTCATTTTTTTCAAGATTTTCCAATATTACATCCTCTACCAAATGAGGTAATTGTCTATGGTCTCCAACTATAATTATTCTGTTTTTTGCCAAAGATAAAGGTATCATCAGATCCATAGGGTTGCTTCTTGCAGCCTCGTCTAATAAAATATTATCATAATATTTATTGTCATTTGTATTCAGCAAATCATTAGCTTCTTTTTGTTTCCATACAAAATGACTGTTAGCTTTCTGATTTGTAGCCCCTACAATAAAACAATAATCTTTTATAGAATCAATAATATGATATTTATCATTTATTAGTGAATAGTAATAAGAATAAAATACATCGTCTATATTTTCTTTATTATCATATACATTGGCTTTTAACTCTTCTAATACTTTCTTTAATATAGAAAATAAAGTATTTTTATCAGTATCATTTAAAAAAGTACTAGGTTTTATTATAAATTTTGATAATAAATTATTTTTTATCACTCTTAAATATTTACAATCAGAAGGATCCAAAATAAATTTTTCTAAAAAATCTGCAGATTTTTGTATTATAATGTCTTGCATAAGTTCTTTATTTATTTTCAAGTAATTAATAATTTCTGTAAAAATATTAATACCATTATCCTGATAACCTATTTCTGTTGTTGGCATATTATATATTAAATTAATGATATTATTGTCAGCATTTAATCTTAGTTCTTTTGCTGAAATAGAGTTTAAAAAAACAATAATATCATTTTTTAATTCTATTGATATGTCAGAACATTCTGAAAGAATTTCTTTTAGTAAATTCTCACATGTATCTATTTGTATATCTCTCATAGATAAAAAAGATATAATCTTATCATTAATATCTTTTATCTTTGTTTTTTCAATTACTTCAGGAAATTCTTTTTCAAATGACTGTATTTTTTCATTAAGCCATTTATTAATTTTTGCCATAAAAACATCAGAATCTTTATCGCCTATTTCTATAGTAGGTAAACCAAAATTTCCTAATCTTTCTATACAGTTGTTTACGGCATCATGCTGATATGCACTTACTAAATCATCAGCAAAGTTTCTTTTACTATCTCCTGCAATTTCGGCAAGCCTTGATAATATAGCAGTTACTACTGTAGTTTTTCCAGTACCTGGAGGACCTTGTATCAATGCTATATCAGGAGTATTTAAAGCTATCTCTATAGCCTGCATTTGATTTTCTGTAGGAGGCGAATATTTAAAAACATTTTTTAAAATCTTATCAGTTATTGGCGGTATATACTTATCTCTTATAGGCGGATTATATGATTTATCTTCTGATAATATTTTATATAAATCAGGCATAGAAGATTTACCCGTTATAATCTTATCACGGGCATTCACTCTTCTGCGATGCATAGTACCAGAACCTTTCACAGATACAAATATATATCCGCTTTTATTTAAATTAAAATTAAAATTTTCATCTGTTTTATCTAAAATTATACTTCTGGAATTTGGCTGTAATTTTTTATTATAGCCTAATAATGTCAAATTTGATGTATTCTTTGATATAACTTCTAATTGCTTTATTTTACCATTTACACTATTATCAAATGTAGTTTTCTGTAATTCTTCTATGATTTTGTTATAAACATTTTCAGAACTTACAAATAAATAATCAACTCTAGCATCAGAAGTATATTTAATAAAATTTTCTATATTTGTATTATCAGAAAGTGCAAACTCAATAGTATTTGTATCTTCTCTTAATATATCATTATATGATAAATATCCTGCTTCCGTAAAAGAGTTTAATACCAAATCTAATGATAATTCTTCATATTTATCCCACATCTGCAAATAATAGCTGATATTTATTTCTTCTATATTTGAAGTTTCTATTATAGCATTAGAGTATTTATTGACATTATAAAAATTATGTTTTCCATAGTACAAATTAAATAAATAATCATCAATATCATCAATAGCTTTTGTTTCATCAGTATTAAAGTCAGCAATATAATAAACACCGTCTATATTATTTAATTTTAAATATTTATTATTACCAACCAAATAATAAGAATCTTTATTTTGAGCTATTAATATATAATCCTCATCTGAATGCATATTCTGAAGTACAAAATCGGATTTATATATATCCAATTTACCCATCCTATAATATAAACTCAAATCTGTATTTTTTACTGCATCATACTCTTTTATAATGATAACTAAATAATCTTTTTCAAAACTATCTATATATGCCAAATAATTCCTACATCGCATAACATTTTTTATATAGTTCAAATCAGAATCATTATCTAAATATATTTCAATCAAATCTATATCATTAGCTTTTTTGTTTTCTAAAAAGTCTGCTTCTTCATATCTGAGAAAAGACATTTTTCTATGCCTATATATCAAATCATTATTAGCATGTCTTATTATACCAGCAAAAGATACCAATAAATTATCTAAAAACATAGTAAAATATATTCTTTTTTTTAATTTATATTCTAAATTTATCTGATTAACTGTTGTATATCGGCAGATTATTGATTTTATATTTTTATAATTAATTTCTTCTATTCTCATACATTCCCATTAATTATATTAGCTTAAACTTAAATCTAGTACACATAATAGAATCTTCTTTTTTATAAACTAAAAAGTATTTATTGTCCAAAGATTCTAATTTATATTTTTTATTTAATTCAAATTCTATTAATTTATTGCCATTAGATAAATATTTTAAAACTATATTTTCAGATTTTTTTATAATATAATATTTATCATCTGCTTCTCTGCGTATAGAAAAAAATACTTCTTCAGGATCTAAAAATTTAAAAAATATATCATCATAATTAATAATATCAATATTCTCATCATCTTTTAGTCTGGAAAGATGATTTAATACTCTCGCTTTTTCTGTCTTTTTTGAAATATCATTATTCATCTTTGTACGCATTTCAGCAGTTAAGTTAGGATTGTATCGCATAGCAATTTCAGAACTATAAACACTAGAACTAATTACAATAGGTATCTTAGGTCTGGGCGTGCCGCAAAAAGGACAGGAATTATTTTTATAAGAATAAGAATGACCGCACTCACAAATATATAAACTATTTATAGCCTTACTTAACTCTCTGTACCAATCCCGCATTTTAGGTCTTGTATTGGGTGTTGTTCTTCCTTCTTCAGAAAATACTTTATGAAAAAGATCCATAATATTTTCAGGGCAATATTCAAAATCTTTCGGAAAATCAGTTATTTCAAATGAATTAGATGTATCATTTTTATCTAAAATCCAAGGAAGCTCCCCGCATGCTGCTTTTTTTCTAGGATTTCCAAAATCTTCATCATTATTATTAATTACAGCCTCTCCTATAAATGGCTGATAAAAAGACAATAATTGAAATGCAATTAAAGCAAATGAATAATTATCGCTAAACAAATCATTAGTTCTTTTTCCTGCATTTACTTCTGGAGCCATATAATTTGGAGTTCCAAAAGGTCTGGTAAAATCTGATTTAAAATCGATTAGATATCTCATATTATCAGGGTCTATTAACCATACTTCATTTTCATTAACTTCTTCGGATATAAAAATATTATTAGGAGATAAATCTGCATAAACTATGGATAAACTCCTTAAAATTTCTAATGTTTCAGCAAGATTTTTTAATATTGTTAGTCTTCGTATAAGACCTCCCGTATGTTTATAGAAAGTCATGCTGTCTTGATTATCATTAGGAACCAAAATATCAGATAAAGGTATCATATTATCCATAAGCTGCATAATATAACCGCAATATGGTTCTTTCAAAAAATGTGAAGGTTTAGTTATTTTTACACTATTTGGTAATTGTAAAGATGAAATATTAAGAATTTTATTTTTAAAATTTTTATATTCTTTTGGGTCTTTAATTATATTGTGCATTCTGTCTGTTTTTATTTTAGCAACTAAATTTTTATTTTTTAATTTCAATACAATACCTTGTCCGCCCCTTCCGAGTTCTCTTTCTACTTCATACTTATCATCATTATCATCTATTAAAAAATCAAACTTATCTTTTTCTAAACCCATAAAATATCCTAAATAAATTTTTAATAATTATAAATAACAGCTATTGTCTTATCATCAGATGATTTCCAATCATCATTTAATATATCTTTAATAACATCATTTCTAGAATTAATATTATCATTTATCTTATACATAATATATTCTAAAAAGTCAGCATATTTACTTTTTAATAATGATGATGAAATTCCATCGGTAGCCATAAAAACAGCAATTTTATCCTCATAATTTATTTTTATTCTTTTTATATAAAAATCAGCAACCCCCGCACTGTAAAGAGTAGTTGTTATATTAGAAAAATCATCATCTTTTTCGTATAATATTTTCAATTCATCATTATAAATATAAAAAATAATTCCATCTCCAACTTGACCTATATATAATGTATTATTATATATAACTGTAAATAAACAAGTTGTAGAATACATTTCAGGCTTATCAAATTTCTTATTCCAAATATAAAATATCAAACTTGATAAATCAAGTAAATTATTTGTATCTTTATCAACCCACATTTTAAAAGCTCTAAAAACAGAATCCCCAACCTCTCTGGAACCAAAATGAGAGTTTTCTAAACTTCCTACTCCATCAGCTACAGTCATAACAATAGTATTTTCATCTTTTTTAAAAAAACAAGCATCTTGATTGCATGATCCAAGTTCTAAGTGCTTACTTCCTATTACACTATAATATGCTTCTATGAATCTCATCATTATAAAATGCATTCCTTATAATAGCTTATTAAATCAGCACTATCTATACCAGATTCTGTATCATTAACTTTGTTTAATGTTAATAACATAAAAATATTTTCTGCATCAGATAATGTATAGCATATTCCATTATCTGAAAACATTTTTAAAGATTCTTCTGCTTCTTCGACTTTCCCTATAGAAACAGACAGCCTTTGTACTTTAGAGATAAAATCATCATTTATAAAGCTGTCAAACTCATTTTTCCAGTCATCATAAAAAAAGCCGTCGGAAATAAGTATTACTGCAGGTAAATAATAATTATCATTTTTACCTTCTATAATAGACTTAGATATTTTTAATGCTTCAGCAATCATACTGCCGCCTTTTGCATCAAAACTTAATATATCATTTATATCATTAATACGAACGGAGTTTAAATACAAATCTGCCTTATCTCCAAATGTTATTACTGATAAATATATTTCTGTAATTTTTATTTGTTTGAGTCCTTTTATTATATCATTAACGGCTTCATTTAGAATATCTATTTTATTATTTTCAAACATAGATCCGCTAGTATCCAACAACAAAATGATATGTAAGCAGTCATTTGATGTATTCTCAAGTTTATTCATAATTTTACCATTATTATTTTATAAAGGAAAATCATCATCATTTGTATCATCATCTATATACTCATTGCCTGATATAGCTTCATTAATATCTACATCCTCATCTTCAATTATATCAGGGTCTATAGAATTACTTCTAGTTGTAACTGTCATAACTATAAAGCTAAAAAATTCTCTAATATATTTTGCTTCGTTTGCAGTAAAGCATTTTTTATCACCAGCAAATATTTTCAAAGGCTTTTCAAGTTCTCCTCCGCCTATTCCCATAGATATTCTCTGAGTTTTTGAACTTCTGCCTTCATTTACGAATTCATGCATTATTCCTTCCCAATCATCAGTAGGCATACCGTCTGATAAAAGAACTACTAAAGGTCTGTAATAATGAGAAGGTATTTTATTTCTATCTTCTATCATAGATTTTGCCATCTTCAATGCTCCGCCCATAGGAGTATTGCCGTCAGCTTTAAAATACGGAGAATCTGATATATCATTAACACAAGTAAGATCTAAATGTAATTTTACCCCACTGTTTCCAAATGTAATTATTGCCGCATCTATCTTTCTATTTGGAGTATTAGACTTTCTCAACTCTTCTAACATTTCTTTAACAGCCTCATTTAATTCGTCTATTTTTTCACCATTCATAGACCAACTTGTATCTAATAATAAAATAACAGGTAAATGTTCAGCCTGCTTATTTTGAAAAGAACTTACATTAGACATATTATCTCCTAAATAAAATTATTATATTATAAAATAATATACATATATTTTAAAAAGTCAATACTATTACGATTATTATATAATAATTATAAAAAATAAATTTATATTTTAATATTAAATTAATAAATATTTATAGTGTTTTTAATTATTAGACTTGTTTCAAAACTAAATTTATTTATGATTGTGGGGACTAGCCCTACGAAGTACACAGTCGTGCCACACCCCCACTTCTTTTGTTGACACAAAGAAGCAAAAAGACTGCATATTTATATATTAAAATGATAAAATATACAACATGTAAAACATTATGTTTATAATTTTAAAATTAAATAATTTTATACTTAATCTTGTAAAGTAGTTTTGAAACAAGAAACAAGTCTATTATTTATCAACTATAGTTAATTATTACTATAATATAGACATTTATTAAAATTTGTCTTTTTTACAAAAAATGTTATTATATAATATATAACTTATTATATACGGAGATTATTTTTATGTTATTAAAAGAGAGAAATGGGGTTTATAAAGGGAAGGCTACAATTAAAAATTTCGTAAAATTAGATATAGATTTGGAGGCTATTATCTCGGAACAGGGAGATATTACAGTTAATACTTTGGCACCAATAGTAGGCAAATTAAGTCATAGCATATCTTTGGGTTCTGATTATGATAAAGATGATTATAATATGAAATTTAATGAAGATAATTTTTATATAAAATTTAATTCTAATGAATCTATAGATATAGAACTTCCAGAAAATATAAGCGGCAGTTTAATAGTAACAAGAAATGTAACATTAAATAGAGTATAATAAATTTAGAAAAAAATAAAAAAGACACCGAAATATATAGAGTGTCTTTTTTATACCCCAAAAAAAATTAACCTTATAAGTCAAATTAAAGGAGATAATAATAAATATAATAAGGAAAAAATTAAGGGGATTGGGCCAGCAGGGACTTGAACCCCGGACCCGATGATTATGAGTCATCTGCTCTAACCGACTGAGCTACTGGCCCCTAAAATATTCTTAAAAATAATCATTAGATTTAGGTATTATACAAAAAAATAAAAAAATGTCAATACCCAACAAATAAAAAATCATCATTTTACTATACATTTTCATTCCACTGAGTTACAGCATCATCATTAGATAACTCTTCAATGGAGTTCTTATTAAAAGCAGGATCTTTATGATCTTTTAATTTGCTTACATAATGCTTGGTAAGTAAATATACAGGCTTATTGAGTATTACTATAACAATAATATTAAGCAAAGCCATAAAGCCCATAAACATGTCTCCTGCTCCCCATATAGTTTTAAAATCGGCAAGAGAGCCTGCAAATACCATTATTACTGTCATAGTTCCTACTATTATATACGAAACTATACTGTCTTTCAAAGCGAAAGCTCCTGTTTTTATATAGAAGAAATTACCAAGTATGGAACTGTAAGAGAAAAACAATATACATACTGTTATAAAATAAGATCCGAAACTTCCAAGATGTGATTCCATAGCATACTGAAATAAATTAATTCCTTCCATATCTTTTATTGCCTTCATAGCTTCAGGGGATAATAAAAGTATAAATCCGGATATTGAACATATTAATATAGTATCAGTGAATACCGAGAACATTTGTATAAGTCCTTGTTTGCAAGGGTGCGAAGAATGAGCGGCAGCTGCTGCATGAGGAGCACCTCCCATACCAGCCTCATTTGAAAACAAGCCTCTTTTTAATCCATTGGAAATTGTAGTACCTATAGCCCCTCCGAAAAATGCACTCGGCTTGAATGCCTGAACAAAAATGGTTTGAAATACGCTAGGAACTGAAGGCAAATTAGTAACAAATATATAAAGCCCTATAAGTATATAAGGTATTGCCATTACTGGTACTATAAATACACATGCATGGGTTATAGCATCTCTTCTTTTACTAAATAAAATTAATCCAGTAATAACAGTTAAAACTACAGCGGTAATTGTGACAGATATATTGTATTTTGATAAAGCCCCTGATATAGTATTGGCCTGCATACCATTGAATGTTGTATAGGTAAATATCATACAAACAGCAAATACTGCTGCAAGTATAGTTTTTTTCAATTTACTTTTTATATAAAAAGAAGCTCCTCCTATGAACTTACCTTGAGAATCTTTTTCTTTATATAGCTGAGCTAAAGTACTTTCTGTAAAAGCTAAACTTCCTCCAAGTATAGCCATTAGCCACATCCAAAATAATGCTCCAGGTCCTCCTGCTGAAACTGCCGCCATAACTCCAGTAATATTACCAGTTCCCACCCTTGATGCTGTACTTATACAAAAACTTGCAAAACCAGAAACACCATCTCCTTTTTCATGAGTAGAAAGTAAAAGTTTTAGAGCATGTATAGAATGAGAAATTTGTATTGCCCTTAATCTAAAAGTAAAAAATATAGAAACAACCAAAAATACAGCAAGAAGCAAATAACCATACATTACATTATTTACTGATGTGATTATATTATTAATAATATCCATTGCTTATCCCCATTATAGTATTTTTTTATTATATATCAAATACTTATAATGTGCAAATAGAAGCATATATCATTTAAAGCTGTTTAATTTTTTTGATACTTCATTTCGCTTTTTCATGTATCTATCATATAATACTGGATTGGGATTTTCATTATTAATAATATAAAGATTATAATTTACAGCATCAAGAAGTTTATTATAATATATCTCTGAATTATATTTATCTCCCAAAGTATCATATATTTGAGCAAGATTTTCTAAAGCTTCATCATCATTTTTATTTACATCAATAATTTTTTTCAAATATTCTATTACAAGATTGCCGTTTTTATTCATATCTCTTTTAAGCAAATATACAGCATCTTTCATAAGAGCTGTATCTTTATCGTATATCTCTATAGCCCTATTATAACTTTTTGCAGCATTATCATAATCATTTTTTAATATATAGGCATTTGCTAATTTCTTATAATATATATAATTATTTTTCTTTGCATCTATTGCCTTAATATAATTTTCTATACTTAACTCTATATCTTCTGGTATAACATTAACTTTGTATCTGCTGTAATAATAATCGCCCAAAGCTGACAAATAATAATGATTATTTTTATCAAGTTTTTTATTCATATTATCAGTAATTATTTTAATATTATCTACTGCTGTTCTATCGCTTTTTAATACTAAATAATCCAAATAATCTATATTAAAATAAATATTATCTTTATAAAAATTAAAAAACACATCATAAATATTTTTACTCTCTTCTGCTTCATGTATCTTTTGAGAATAGTACCCTATTAAAGAAATATATTCATCTTCTTTGATATATACTTTACTATTATATACAGAAGTATAATCATATATATCTTTAAGCATTTGATTAATAGATTCAAATAATTTATCTTCTTTAGAATAAAGTCTTTTTTCAAGCCATATATTAGATTTGCTTTTATCAAAAATTACATAATTAAGTATAAACTCTTTCTTATATCTTAATATATCATAAGTTACAGAAACATCGGCATTATTTTTTAATGTAAGGTCTTTAATTTTGGATTTTATTGATTTATAATTTTCAGCTTTTATATTATTATTAGGCACTATATCAAAATCAGAATATAAAAGTATATTCTTCTTTACAAGATCATTTACAGCATAAAGAGTATAATTATTAGAGTAAGAAGTTTCAAATATAATAATTCTTTTCTCTGCTGAAGCGTATAAAACAATAATTAAGAATATAATAATAATTTTTTTTATCATTTAAAAAATATACAATATAAATATAAAAAAATCTATACTTGTATTTTATTTATGAACACTATATTATTAGAGAAAATTATATTATTTTAAAGAAAAAATTATATAGGAGATTATATGATATTAGACGGAAGAGAACTATCAAAAAGCATAAAAGAGAATATTAAAAAAGATGTGGAAATGCTCACAAAAAAACCAAGAATAGACTTTCTATATTTTGATGATGATAAATCAAGCGAAGTATATTTTACAAGAGCCAAAAAGCAGGCTGAAAGTGTTGGAATGATAGGTTCTCTTCATAATCTGCCAGTAAATACTACAGAAGAAGATTTCCTCACTCTAATAGAATATTTAAATAAAGAAAAAGAAACAAGCGGAATAATGATACAAATGCCACTGCCTAAACATATAAGCAAAAAGAAAGTATATGAAACTATATCGGTAGAAAAAGATGCTGATGCTATATCTCATATTAATTTGGGAAGGATATTTATGGGAGAAAATGATTTAGCTCCTTGTACAGCTAAAAGTGCAATGGCTTTGATAGAAAAATCTGGTATAAAGATAGAAGGGGCAAATGCTGTTGTAATAGGAAGAAGTGAGATAGTAGGAAAACCTTTAGCTCATTTACTTCTTCAAAAATCGGCTACTGTAACAATAGCTCATTCAAAAACTAAAAATTTGAAAGAGATTTGCAAAAATGCTGATATATTATGCGTATCAATAGGAAAATCTGAGTTTATTACTGGAGATTATATTAAAGAAGGGGCTGTTGTTATAGATATAGGAATCAATGTAATGGAAGACGGATCTTTGAAAGGCGATGTGAACTTTGAAGAGGCTTCAAAAATAGCTTCAAGTATTACACCTGTACCTAATGGTGTTGGAAGCGTAACTGTAGCAATGCTTTTGAGTAATGTGCTTTATCTTCATAATAAATATAATAATAAATAAAAAATATATAGAACTATATAAATAAAAAAAGAAAATGCTAAAATAATAAAGTTTTAGCATTTTCAAGTAAAAAGATATAATATATGAGTTTATAAAAAATAATTATTCTGTTTTATTTAATCTATCAGCTTTAATATATACTGTTTCTCCTTGTCCTTGTATTGTAAGATCTAAATTATCTATAGAATCTCCTGAAACTGTCATAGACAATATATAAGTTTTTCCGTCTTCTGTTTTAGTTAAGTTATATTTGCCGTTTTCTTTTCTTGCATTTTCAAATAATACTCTTCCTGGTACATGCAATTCAACAATATTTTCATCTTCATATATATCAGCATATATATCAACATTTTCAGGATGTGTAGTAATACCTTCAGTTCTTATAGAATGTTTTGCAGTACCTTTATATACAATAGCTTTATCATTATAATGATTTTCATTACTTATAGTATCTGTATTTTCTGCACCGTTACCATTCGCACTAGAAGCACCTGTATTATTAGAAGTACTTGTATTATTGTCTGAATTTTTTTGATTATCTGAAGATGATGTCTCTTTTGTTTCAGTATTGCTGCTATTATTTTCTGAAACATTCATTGGGTTTGCTGGATTATTTTTTGTACAAGATACAGCAAATATTGTAATCATTAATATTAAAAATATTTGTGTTTTCATTTTTTATTTCCTTATGTTTTTTTATTACAAACTAAATATAATATTTTTATACAAAAAGACAAACTTTGATAATGTATAAAAATCACAATATTTTTTTATATATCTTTACCTAAATATCATAATAAAAAAATAATTACAAATATATTTTTACATAATATATATATTACTGAAATACAAAAATAAATTAGCTTTACATATACGAAGAAAATAAAATTATA
>NZ_CASEGO010000037.1 GCF_949287625.1 uncultured Brachyspira sp.
AACTGTATTTGTTTAGGTATATACTAAAAATTCTTAAGTTTGTCAATTTTTTTATTGTTCTTTTTCCCGCCGCAAAAAGAACCAAAAAGTGCAAGTATTTAAATTATTATCAAATAGTACTAATTACGTATTATATGTATACTAAATTAATAAATTTAGTATAGCCGCATCAATAAGAAAGTTGATAAATTGTTAATAAATAATAAAAAACTATTAACATTACTAACAAATTTATAAACAATTAAAAATTTGAATTTTACAAGTAAATTTGTTATTTTTCATTAATGATATTTTAGTTAATATAAACAAAGTTATCAACATCATATAAAGCATATTTTTTAACTTTCTTCTTATATGCAAAAAGTTATCAACATATAAACGTCTTAATAATAATAATAAATTTTTAAAAAATTTAATATATATAATATTATTATAATACTTTAAAATTATCAGGAATTCAAAATTTGAATTTATAATAAATAAAAATTATGAATTCAATTATTTAATCAATGTTGATAAGTTGTTGACAATGTTGATAAATAAAAATAAAAAATACTGTATAAATTTCAATATAAAATTCAAATAAAAAATTTATAATATGAATTTTATATATGAATTCAAAATTTGAATTCATAATTGTTAATGATGATTATCAATTAGCATTTTTAATTATTTTATGTTATAATAGTTCATAATAGATATTATGTTTATTAGCGGTGATAGTCATGAAACAAAGTTTTTATATGAATGAGAAATTAAAAGAGTTAATATCAAATTTAATTTATGATGTTCAAAACTATAATAGTGTAATATTAAAATATATAGATTTAGAAAGATGTGCTAATAATTACTGTAATGAATCAAGAAATACTATAGTAAGACAAGCCTTTTTAATAGGCAGAACTATGGACGCTCTTAATGATTTTAATAATATCAGCTCAAGTTCATTTGAACTTAGTATGAATTTTGAAAATATAAATAATCTTATTAATGAAGTTTTAAATAATGTTATTGATTTATTTAAATCAAAAAGAGTAAAGTTTACATTAAATGACGACATATTAAACAGCTGTACAGTTATGATGGATAGGGCAAGAATAAAAGGAAGTCTTTTGAATATTTTTTCTTTTATATATAATATAATAAAAATAAACAGTACTTTAAATATATCCTGCAGTTTAATTGATTATGATGATGATGAAGATTTTCTGCTTATGAATGGTGTTAATGGAATAAGCAAACATGATGAGAAGAAGTTAGAATTAAGCAAGGAATGCATAAATATATCTATAACATTTGAATGCGATAAAATACCTGAAGATGTAAAGAGAAAACTTTTTAAAACACCTTTAATATCATATAAAAATATGAATTTCAATAATCTCTATCTTTATACTGCTTATAATATTATAAAAAAACATTACGGTAATGTGTGGATAGAGTCTTTAGAAAATAAGGAAAGGATTAATATAGTTTTTCCAGCTAAGAACAAATTATGAATTATATATTGGGTTATGGACTATTACTTGCCTATTTATTTGGATTTATAATAGGCTTTTCTGCCATACTATTTTCTATTATTTACTATATAATAGAAAGGGTAGCTTGGCTTAAATATTATATAGTATTTTTATTTACATTTGCTTTTCTTCTTTTCATAAGGGCTATTAAATTACTGAGTTTTTTAACAGTTCCTTCTTTTATGTCTGGGAATATATTTAATACATTATATTTTTTCAGTTTTTCTGTTGCTATGTCTTTGATGCTTTATTTTATACCTGCATTTTTATATAGATTTTTAAATGTGAAATGGACTTTTAAAGAGAATATTATTTATATAATAGTTTCAGTAACTCATTTTGTTTTAAGCATATTAGGAATACTCACAAGATTTGATATATATATTATAAGCAGCGTAATATTTTATGTTTCTATAATAGTGATATTTGTAATAGGAGCTCTTAATTATAAAAGAATAGAAGATAAAACAATAAAGTTTATAGTTAAAATATTGGGAATTATAACTATTATAATATATCCAGTTTTGATATATCAGCTTATAGTATATAGAAGAGAAGCTGCTGACATAGGTTCTATGGATATAACTTTAGTGTTATTCTACATATGGTGGAATTTGGTTATGCTTGGATATTTGTCTTGGTATTTTATAAGTATAGTAAAAAGCAAAAATATTTTTAATAGTTCAAATACTAAATCAGATAATAATACTATAGATGAAGCAAATAAAAATACTAATATTGAAAATGTAGAAGACTCAGTAAATTTAACTAGAAGAGAAAGAGAAATATTATCATATCTTCTTGATGGTAAAACCAATAAAGAAGTATCATTAATACTAGATATATCTTTAAATACAGTTAATAATCATGTTGCTAATATATATGAGAAATCAGGAGTAAAGAATAGGGTAGAGCTTGTAAACAAATTTACAAAGTGAAGAATGGCATATTCAAATTTTATTTACTTATGATAACTAGGACTTTGAAAAAAATAGTAAGTCAATAAACTTACTATTTTTAGAAGAATTAGAGCTTCTCAAAACTATTATAAAATCAATCTAAAGGCATAGAATCTATAATAGAATTAGCAAGGGAGTTCAAAACTTCTTCTCTTAAGGCACCATCTTGCATATATAATTCAAGTCTTTTTTTAGCTTCGGCTATTTTTTCTTCTCTTACATCAGGAGCTTCTTTAATGATATTAACTAGTTTTTCATTTTGCAAAGCTATTCTAGATTCATTAGAAATTTCTATTCTGTCTGAACCCATTTTAGAAACTTTTTCATTATATTTAATATTAGATTTTTGCTGTATATTTGATGTGCCGCCTATTTTATCAATTGTCATAACTGACTCCTTACATAAGATTATTTTCGGCATTAGCTTCGCATACTTTAGATTTTCTATTATCAATAATAATGCAAAATTCACCTTTAGTTAGTATACTACCATCTGTAAAAAAATCAAGGATATTTTTAGCTTCTGCCCTTATAATTTGCTCAAATTGCTTAGTTAGTTCTCTTCCGATAACAATATCCGTTTTTTCTCCGAATATGTTAACAATATCTTCAAGGCATTCTTTAACTCTGTAAACAGACTCATATATTACTATTATAGTTTTATGATTTAAATATAAATCTTTTAACTGATTTTTTCTTTTTCCAGATTTATTGGAAAGGAAGCCTACAAATAGGGTATTTCCAGAAAGCCCAGAAACAGATAGTAGGGAAGTAAAAGCAGATATTCCTCCTACTGGAACTATTTTAATATTTTTTTCAATAGCTATTTTTATAATGCTCACACCTGGATCGCTTATACAAGGGGTACCTGCATCGCTTATGATAGCTGCTGATTTGCCTTCTAATATTTCATCAATATATTCATTAATTCTGTATTCAGAAGAATGGCTATGATAAGAGAATAATTTATTTTTTATTTTATAGAAGTTAAGCAGTTTTACAGCAACTCTTGTATCTTCAGCTAGTATAAAGTCAACGTTTCTTAATATTTTTAGAGCTCTTATAGTAATATCTTCTATATTTCCTATAGGGGTTGCTACAACATAAATAACGCCGTTTTCCGCTTCATTTTTATTATTTTCATTATTGATAATTTCTTCAACAAACTCATCATCAGTTTTTTTATTAGTATTTATTTCTTCATCATTGTATTTATTGTTTTTGATAGTGCATCTCCTATATTTTATTAATTTAATTATATATTAATTTTTTATTAATACAATATTATTGTAATTAAAAAATGTTTCATGTGAAACATTACTTTGTATATATTTTATATTAATATAGATTGATAAATTATAAGTTTTCACGTGAAACAAATTATATATTGTTATGTGTATTATAGAATAATTTTATAGTGTTTTATAAATCAATAAAATCATAACAAATTGATTAAATATACTAAATATTTTTATATTATAAATTTTAATAATTATATTTTTGACATATTAAAATTATTTTACGGCTGTATAAAATTTCTATCGTATTAAGCAGCATTATGTAAAGGTTATTAACCTATAGTTAGAAGAGAGTAAATAAAGTACGCAGATAAATGAAATGATTTATTTAGTATTATTTCTGCACTTGTACTTTTGGGAAGCAGGCGGGAAAAGTGCAAAAAAATGACAAACTTAAATATTATACTTATTTTAAAAATCAATTTGTTAATATATAGTTTTTTAATTCAATATTTTTTTAATAATAGCTTCAAAGTACGAAAAGTAACCGCTATATGCCCAAGTTCTTTTATTATAATATACGCCTGCAACTAAAGGAAGTACTGTTAGTATAATGCACAGCCTGCCTTCTATACCTAGCTCTAAGTGCCGTATTGTGAAAGAACTTATATAGACTAAATATATAATTTATAAAAATTTAATATATAATTTTGTCAATAACTTTTGAAACAAGTCTATTTTAAGTATTATATATAACACAGCTTATAATTGATAAACTATAGTTACATTTAAAAAAACTGTACTTGAAAATGATGCATTCTTAGCAATAAAATATTAAAACAATTACTAATTCAAATTATAAAAGTAACATTTTCACGTGAAACAATTTTTAATCTTTAGCAATATAATATGTTTAAATTTATTATAAAATTAATATTGTAAATTATAGCAATTAGTATAAAATTATATATATATTTATTATGAAAGAAAAACTTAAAAAATTTAAACAAAAAATAATTAAAAGAAAAGATATAATATTTTCTGTTATAGTATCCTTTATACTGCATGTGTTTATATTCAGCTTTATTAATACTTCAATAATGCAGGACGTGTTTGCATATGAGAAGGCTAAGCAAGAAGCTGAAGAAGAGGCTAAAAAGGATAATTATATGTTTTTGGTAGAAACTCCTGAAGTTGAAGAGGAAGAAAGCAAAGAAGATACACCTTTTGCATCCGATAAAACTTTGAGATCTAAAGGTCAGACTGATGTTAAACCTTCAAAGACTTTTTCAGATACTTCGGTTTTTTCATTTCTCGGAGACGGTGCTAATAGCCCTGTGGTAGAGAGAAGACCTAATCAAAACTTTAATAATAATAATACATTACAAAATCAAAACCAGAGAAAAGAATTAGGAAGAGAAACAAGCAGAGATAATATAGAAACATATAAGCCTAAAAATCCGGGTATGAAGGGAGACACTAAAATTCCAGCCTCTTTTGAAGAGGGTGCCGACAGAGCTGTTGTATTTTCAAGTGAAACTGGAAGCATACAGCTTGGAACAAAGGCTCAGGAATATTTTTGGTATTTTTATGCTTTGGTAGGTTCTATAAGAGATTCTTGGTATCTTACTATACCTAATCAGGCTCATTATTTAGGACTTATAAGAACAGATGAAGTTGAGGTTTTAATATCTATAGATGAAGAGGGTAATATATTATTTGAGAAATTTTTAAAGAAATCAGAAAACGGACAAACCAGCCTTGATAATTCCTGTTCCAAAGCAATAGAGTATGCTAAAAAATTAAAACCTCCTCCTCAGGGTTTATGGAATGATTATGCTGAAAATGGTAAAATATATATACCGTTTAAATTTATATATCAAAATTTCAGCAGAGATTAATTAATTTTTTAATTTGTTCTTTATTAGTTTATTTATGAGATTATTATGAGTTTTATTGATAAGGAAAGCATATTCTTAGAAAATGAATGTTCTTCCAAAGAGGAATTGTTTGATTTTTTATCCAAAAAGATGTTAGAGTTTGAACCAAGTTATAATGCTGAATTGATAAAAGAAGGATTATATGATAGGGAAAAAGACGGAAACACTGTTATAGCAGATATGACAGCTATGCCGCATGCAAGATTAGAATCTATTAAAAATTTTAAAATTATCCTTGTATCTCTTAAAAAATCTATAGAATATAATTCTGATGAAAATATTGATTTAGCTTATTCTATATTTGCACCTATTGATGCCAATGATGAGTTTATTGATTTATTAATGCTAGTAGCTCTTATTATACAAGATGAAGAGCTTCAAAAAACTATAAGAAATGCAAAAATAGGCGATGAAGAAAAAATATCATCTATGATAGAAGATGTTTTAAAACCATATCATTAATTTTATTTATTAAAAAATTATATTAGACTTGTTTCAAAACTCAATCTGTTAATATATAGTTTTTTTATTTAATATTTTTTTAATTATAGTTCTATCTTTATAGTCATTTACAGTTCTTTTGTAATATATTGTAGGCGGAATAAATAACTGCATTTATATAGATTAAATATATAATTTATACTATATATAAAACATCATGTTTGTAAGAATTAAATATTTTGAAACAGATATATTATTAGATGTTTATATTATCATAAAAAATTAATTTATAATTCATTCAATATTTTATACCTTATTCTATACATTTAAAATATATTTTTCTATAATAATAATATTTCTTATTATATAATAAATATTAATTGTATAATAAATTTAAAAATAATGTCGTATTATGCAAATTTTATATTAAAAAATGTATGTATTTGATGATAATATTATTGACATTGTATTTATAAATGTTATAATAGAGAATAATAAAATGATATTTTAGGAGATTAAAATAATGTCAAGATTTACTATTCCTAGAGATTTATACTATGGCGATAATGCTATGGAGGAATTAAAAAACTTACAAGGTCATAAAAAAGCAATAATTGTTACTGGAGGCTCTTCTATGAAAAGAGGAGGCTTCCTTGATAAATGCGAAAAGATATTAAAAGAAGCTGGTTTGGAAGTAAAAATTTTTGATGGTGTTGAACCAGACCCTTCTATAGAAACAGTTTATAAAGGTGCTGAGGCTATGAGAGAGTTTAAACCAGATTTGATAGTAGCTTTAGGAGGAGGTTCTGCTCTTGATGCTGCTAAAGCTATGTGGGTTTTCTATGAATATCCAGATAAAAAATTTGATGATATTAAAACTCCTTTTACTATGCCTAAACTTAGAAAGAAAGCAATATTTGCAGCTATACCTTCTACAAGCGGTACTGCTTCAGAGGTTACTGCTTTCTCAGTTATAACTGATTATTCAACAAACATTAAATATCCATTAGCAGATTTTGAGATTACTCCAGACATTGCTATACTTGATTATTCAATACCTATGACAATGCCTGAGACAGTTTCTGCTGATACTGGTATGGATGCACTTACTCACTCTATAGAGGCTTATGTTGCATCACTTAGAACTGATATAACAGATGCTTTGGCTATGAAAGCTATTTACATGATAGTACATAATATAGAAAAAGCAGTTAAAGGTGATAAAGAAGGAAGAGCAAAACTTCATGTTGCTCAATGTTTAGCTGGTATGGCTTTTTCAAATGCTCTGCTTGGTATAGTTCATAGTTTGGCTCATAAAACAGGTGCAGAATTCCACATCACACATGGAAGATGCAATGCTATACTTCTTCCTTATGTTATAGAGTACAATTCAAAAGTTTGTGCTGACAGATTTGCTGATATAGCTAGAATGCTTAAACTTTCTGGTAATACTGATACTGAACTTACAGCTTCATTAGTTAAAAAAGTAAAAGAGTTAAATGCTAAATTAGGCATTAAACAAACTTATAAAGAAAATGGAGTAACAGAAGAACACTTCAAACAAAAATGCGGCAGTATAGCTAAAAATGCTGTAACTGATCCTTGTACTGGTTCTAATCCAAGAGAAACAGATGAAGCTAATATGAAAAAGGTATTAGAAGCAGCTTATTATGGAAACGATGTTAACTTTTAATTAATATATTCTAATCATAGTTTTCCCCAAGTATTATTTATATAATGCTTGGGGTTTTTATTTATAAATAAATACTTTTTTGCATATAAATGTACTTTAATTCCTTGACAATTTCATTAATATAGGTATACTATAATTTGTATATACTTATATTTTTTATATTTGTATATATGTTTTTTGCCGATTATTACTGTAATAGGATATCTTTTTATGAAGAAAAGAGGCGAGGTAAACATAGATATAGCAAATTATCTTTATAGCAATTCAAAAGATATATTAACAAATTCAAATAATAATAACTTGAATTCAGATAATATAAAGCATATCATAATTGGAAGATGGTATTATGGTTTATATTTAATAGCAAAAAATTATTTGATAGAAAATAATGTATGCACTGATGATATAAATAATTTTCATCACAAATCTAATGAAAATGCTCATATTTATAGCATATGGCATAGAATAGGTATGAAATTAAAAAATTATAATGATATAATACAGGGAGAAGAACTTGCTAGATTACGTGAATATTATGAATATTCAGGTATCTTATGTCAGCAAATAGATTTTGATAATGCTGAAAGAATATTTAATGAAATTTATGAAATTTTTAGAGATTTTGATTTATTATAATTTATTATTAGGAAAACAAATATGATGAAAAGTTATGATGCTATATTTTTTTATATAAAAAGATTAAAAGAAAATAATATAAAAGATTTTAAAATAATAGATAAAAAAGATTATTATGTGATTTATATCTTTATTAAAAGAGATTCGAAAATAAGAAAGATAATTAATGAAATTTCTTATGAAGTACATAGTAAATTTAATATATATAAAACAATTCAATGCCAATACTTTTATGATTGGTTTATAAATATTAGTAGTTTTGAAAATGATATTATAAAAAACTCATATATTGATTTAACTTCGCAATTTTTAAATAATTTCTATAGTAAAAAAAAAATTCTATAATAGAATATACAAATAAATTACTTACAAATTTCAAAATAAATAATATCTATAATAATTATAAATATGCTGATAGTACAGCTTTATTTTTGGGAGGTTCTATTGCTTCTCTTGCGGGTGTTGTTCCATTCCTAAATAATTTATATTTTTGGGGTCATTTTCAATCAAGCAAATATTATTATTCATATAATCAAATAACAGCATTATATAGAAATTATAAGTTGAAATTAAAAATAGAATACAGCTGTAAAGCTAAAATAAATAAAATAAATATTGATTATAATATTAAAGAGGTAAACAATGAAAATATTTCCATACAATGAAAAATCAGAAATAGAATTAAAATCTTTAAAACTTATGGAATTAAATTTTTATCAAGGTAATGATCCAATAATAATGGACAGTGTAGATATGGATTTATCTTTAGAAGCTTCATATTTATTAAAAAAAGAGGAAAATACATTACAATTTAATTTATCTATAGCATTAAGACTGCATCAAAGTGTAGACATTGATAAAATTATAGATATAGGAGTAATTCAATCAAAAATTTCTGGTATATTTATTTACGATGGTAAAGTAAATGAAGAAATATTTCCTAGTTTGGCTTCTATATTATATTCATATTTAAGACCAATAGTTGCTCAAATTTCTGTTATGGCTAAACTTCCGCCTATAGATTTGCCTATTTTGGATTTGAGTAAAATAAAAGCGGATAAAATCAAAGAATAATATTTATTTTATTTGTGTGATAAATTTCCCAAGTATTATTATATAATGCTTGGGTTTTTTTATTTTAAAATACATTAATAACTTGAGTTTTGACATTTTTTAATATATACTTAAATATAATAATCATTACAAAGGAATTTTTTATGTCAGAAAAAATAAATACTGAAGAGTTTCAAAAAATTATGGCTGATATACTAGAGGGCTATGAGAAATTAGAAAATAAACAAAATTTGGACACTTATTTACAGGAGAAACTAAAAGAGTATGAAGTGGGAGAAAGTGAAGAAGAGAGAAAATCTATAATATCTAAGTTTGGTACTACATTAAAAGGCATTGCAGATAAATTCAAAAGCCTTATTAATTTTAAGAAAAAAGGAAAATCAAATACCCAATGGCTTTATCAGGATTTAGAAAAAAGTATGGAAGGCTTGGAAGAGAGGGATAAATCTATAATAATGGAAAGCATAGATAAATCTCTTAAACAAGAAAGAGACAATCATAAAAAAGTAATAAAAGAAGCTATTGAGAATAATAAGAAAGAAAATAAATGAAGGAGAATATTATGAGTGAAAATTCTAAAAGATATGATTTTACAAATGATTATGAAAGAGAAATTTTATTTAATGATATTAATGAAAATATAAGATACAATACAGCAGACACAATATTTGAATTTCCAAGAGGTTATAAAGAGGGAAGAGAAGCTAATAAAGATTATAGAGAAATTGAATCTGTAAGAAAATACATAAATTCTGATTTTGATGATGAAGAAGATATACGCATGAAAGAATTATTCAGTGCTGCAACATATATAGCTGCTAAAAAGGGATATTTAGGAGAAGATTATGAAAATAAGTCAGTTGAGGAAATAGCTCATATGGTTGATTCATCGCTAACTAATGCAAAAGTAGCATATAAGACAGCAAACGGAGATATGAGAAAAGAAGATGCAATAGAACATTCAATAAATAGAACAACATCAAGAGTGGCATCAGCAACAGAACAAAAAATTAGAGAAACTACAGAAAGTAAGGGAAGATCAATAGGCGAGAGTGTGGGAAATGCTGTTGGAGGATTTATAGGTAAAGTTATAGGTGCACCTTTGGGACCAGTTGGAGCTATTGCAGGCGGATTTTTAGGCGGATTAGCAGGAGGTTTTGTAGGTGATGTTGCTTCTGAAATAATTTCTACAGGTGTTGAGATAGTAAGTGATATAGCTTCTGGGGTTAGTGATTTTGTATCTGATACTGTTGGAGCAGTAGGAGATTTTATTTCTGATGGGGTTGATGCAGTATGTGATTTTGCTTCTGATGTGTTTGATACTGTTACAGGAGGATGCTATATTACAACTGCAGTATGCTGTAAGGATAATAAAGGAGATGATTGTTATGAACTTACTATGTTTAGAGATTTCAGAGATAATTGGTTAATGTATCAAAAAGATGGAAATGCATTGATAGAAAGATATTATAAGATAGCTCCTCAAATAGTAAAAAATATTGATTTAGAAAATAACAGTAATTTTATATATGATGAAATTAATAATAAATATTTAAAAAACTGTTTGAAGATGATAGAAAATAAAGAGTATGAAGAATGTAAAAAATTATATATAGAAATGGTTGAGAGTTTAGAAAAGAAATATTTAAATTAAAATTAAGGAGTTTCTTAAATGTTGAAAAGAATTAAATTTAATCTTTTACTTGGAAACAAGTACTGTAAAAATCTTGAAGATGTAAAAAATAATTTTAATATTCATGACATATTAGATTATTTTGATAAGGGTATTTTAGAGAAATGGCTTACAGCACAGAATTTAAATGATGTTAATGAAAAGGTATCAGCTATTGATAAGAATGCAGATATTTATAAAAAAGTTAATAGCCTAATGGAAATATTTTATGAAGATGAAGATGAAAACACTATAAAAGAGATGTCAAAAGAAGCTACATATATAATAGAGTTTGAGAATAAGAGAAAGGACGATTTAGAGGTTTTCAGCAAAAATGATTTTAAGGAAAAAGAAGTAGTTAATAATTATTTTAAAAACTATGAGGATATAATTAATTTTATAATAGAAAAAAAAGAGGATTATGAATTTATAAAATCATCTATAAAAAATATTAGCGATAATTTTATGAATGTATTTAAATATGATTATTACAATTTATTTTTAAAACTCCATAAAGAAGATAATTATTTTTCTATTCTTTCAATATTATCAAATAAGAAAACCAGAGACTATTTTATAGAAGATGAAGATATCATGAAAAGTCTAAATGAAATGTTTTCACATACATATGGTACTGCTAATGCTATAAAATTTAGATTTGGTTTGTATAAATCAAAATTAGAAGATAATCATTATTTAACTAATAAACTAAAAATTTATTCTCAAAATACTAAAAGACATTTCTCTACAGTTGTTGAAGATAAAAAATGCTTAATACTTCATATAGACAGTGGATGTAATGTTACTAGTTTCAAAGATAAAAGTGAAGAATACGGCTATGAAGATATTAATAATAAATTTTTGATATTAGATGGTATTACTTATATGGGTACAAGCGAATCTGCCCAATTAGTATATATGGAGATATAATTATGGAATATAATGATATAAAAGAAAAATTAGCTTCGTATATATATGCTTTAAGACCAATAATTTATATTAATCATTTTGACTTTGAAAAGATTGATAAAATTATATTTGATGTTTCAAATGGTTATGAAGTTTATGAATGGGTAAATAATAATCTTACTTATAAATGGATAAAAGATGAGGAGGAAGATAGAATAATCAAATGCCCTCAGGAAACTTCTACTGATATAAAATCTTTTTTGAAGACCAATCAGGATACAGACAGAGAACGTTTTATAATCTTAAAAAATATTAATTATTATTTAAGAGACCCTCAAATTTTATCATGGCTTACAGATATAGCTCATAAAAACATGAAAGATAATGATTATAATGTTACTATATTTATAATTTCTTCTTCTCTTTATATACCCAATGAAATAGAAAAATACACTACTATTCTTGATATACCTTATCCTAAAGATAATGATATTTCAAAGATACTAGATGAGTATATAGAAAATTATAATCTTACCCTTGAAAAAGAAGTGAGAGATGAGATAACAGCTTCATTAAGGGGATTAAGCGAATTTGAAATTAAGCAGATATTAAATTTAGCCTATCAGCAAAAGGGTTTTATATCTTTAGAAGACCAAAGTTTGATATTAAAAGAAAAAGAACAGACAATAAAAAAATCTGGAATTATAGAGATAGTAAATTATAAAGGCGGACTTGATAATATAGGCGGACTTGATAATTTAAAAGATTATATTAGAGATAAGGCTCATATATTCCAAGGTTTAGGAAAGGCTATGAAGTTTGGCGTGGATATTCCAAAGGGTATTTTACTTGTTGGTTTACCTGGATGCGGAAAGTCTTTAGCTTCTAAATCAATAGCCAATATTTTTAAAACTCCTCTTTTAAGGCTTGATATTGGTAAGTTAATGGGTAAGTATGTTGGAGAGAGTGAGGAGAATTTAAGAAAGGCAATAAAGATAGCTGAGGCAGTTACTCCTTGTGTTTTATGGATTGATGAAATTGAAAAGGCTTTTGCTGGTATTGGCGGAACAGGCGGGGCAAGCGATATTACTACTAGGCTTTTGGGATATATACTTACTTGGCTTCAGGAAAAAAAATCTGCTGTTTATGTGGTTGCTACTTCAAATGATATTACTAAACTTCCAGCTGAGTTTTTCAGAAAAGGAAGATTTGATGAACTATTTAGAATAGAGCTTCCTAATGCCAAAGAAAGAAAAGAGATTTTTGAGCTTCATCTAAAGAAAAGAAATCAGGATATTTCCAAATTAGATATTATTAGTCTTCTTGATAAAACAGAAGGTTATTCTGGTGCTGATATTGAATCTATTATTCAGCATGCTATAGAGAAATGTTTTATTGAAGACTGCAAAAAAATGGAGACTAAAGATTTAGAAGAGGCTATGAAAGATTTTAAATGCATATCTGTAACTTTCAAAGAAAAACTAGAAGATATGAAAAATAATTTAGATAAATACGATATGAAGTATGCTTCCAAAAAATAATTTATAATGATAATTTATTAAGAGGCTTGAATTCTTTATAGAGATTTAGGAATAAAGATTTTGAGCCTTTTATTTTAAAATATGTAAATAATTTCATATTGTATATTTGATTTAAATTTTAGAGCGTTGTATAATAGTAAACATAATAATTTTTGTATTAATTTAAGGGGTAGTAATATGAATTTTAATTTTTATATGCCTAGCAGGGTAATATTTGGAAGCGGTTCTTTATCAAAACTTCATCAGCAAAAATTACCTGGTAAAAAAGCATTGATAGTAACAGGCGGAACTTCTATAAAAAAATACGGCTATCTAAAAAGATTAGAAGAAGAATTAGATAAAGCAAATGTTAATCATGTTTTATTTGATAAAATACTTCCTAATCCTATAAAAGACCATGTTATGGAAGGAGCTTCTTTAGCAAAAAAAGAAAATTGTGATTTTGTTATAGGAATAGGCGGCGGAAGCAGTATAGACTCTTCAAAATCTATAGCTATAATGGCTGCAAATGACGGTGATTATTGGGATTATATATTCGGAGGTACTGGTAAAGGAAAAGCAATACCTAATGATCCGCTTCCAGTAGTAGCTATAACTACAACTGCAGGTACTGGAACAGAAGCTGATCCTTGGACTGTTATCACAAATGGAAATGAAAAAATAGGTTTTGGTTATGATAAAAGTTATCCTTATCTTTCTATAGTAGATCCAGAACTTATGAAAACAGTGCCTCCAAAACTTACAGCATATCAAGGTTTCGATGCATTATTCCACAGTACAGAAGGATATCTTAATAAAATGGCTAGTGAAATGAGCGATTTATTTGCATTGAAAGCTATAGAGCTTATAGGTAAAAGTTTGGCTAATGCTGTTAAAGATGGAAACAATATGCAGGCTAGGGAAGATGTTGCAATGGCTAATACTTTATCTGGAATAGTTGAAAGTGTATCAAGCTGTACAGTAGAACACTCAATTGAACATGCTATGAGTGCTTATTATCCTAAACTTGAACATGGTGCAGGACTTATCATTATAAGCAAAGAATATTATACATCTATAGCTAATGCTAAAGTACGCGATGAAAAAATGGTAAATATGGCTAGAGCTTTGGGCAAAAAAGATGCAAGTAAACCAATGGATTTCGTGGATGCATTAGTTGATTTACAAAAAGCATGCGGAGTGGATAATTTGAAACTTTCAGATTATGATATGAAAAAAGAAGATTTACCTACTATAGCTAAAAACGCTAGATTTGCTATGGGGGGATTATTTGAATGCGATCCTCATAATTTCACAGATGATGAAGTATTAAGTATATTAGAAAAATCATATAAATAATATATCATTTTTCCGATACAATATTAAAAGCTATAGTATATATTTTGCTATAGCTTTTATTTTATTGGAACTTTTTGGTATAAATATACGTCTAATGGGTATATTTAAAATATTTTTTTATAAAAATAAATTGAAATATTGAAAAAAATTGTTAAATTATATGATTTCTATATCAAAAATTTTAATTAATTGTTACTATTAATATAATAACATTTATTTGAAAATAAATTTCTATTTTTGGAGAAGAGTTATAATATATGAAGAAAATAAATAGTTTAGCATTTAGAATGCCTTTTGTTATATGTGTAATAGTAGTTGTAATAATAATAGTCATGCTGATATCTTCGATAAGGATAGCTAGTTCTGGTATCAGTTCTAGTAAATTGGGGGGATTCAACAGCACTATAGCAGGATATGCTTCTGTTTTAGATACTTGGTTTGGGCTTGAAAGTTCTTTAATAAACACATATGCTGTAACTCCTGTAATTATGAGATATTTGGAAGGTAATGAGGCTACACCAGAAGAATTACTTTTAAGTACAATAAAGAATTTTAAGAATAACAATTTATATATAATCAATATGGGTGTTGCTGATATGAACGGAAATATAGTTTCGGATTCTGTATCATCTTCGCTAGTAGGAAGAAATTTGAGCAGTTATATTCCAGATACTTGGTCTAAAGTTTCATCAGGAAATAATGAAATTATATATGGGGATAAATTAATACACTCTGATATAACAGGTAAATGGGCTATGCCTGCTGTTAAACTTGTTAAAGGAAGTAATAATCAAAATGCTGGATATATATATGTATTATTAGACTGGGCTGTACTTCATCAAACTCATTTTTCTAATATAGATTTAGGTAAAACAGGAGGACTTTTTATAACAAGTGAAGACCTCTATAATATAATGGACTCCAAATATGAAAATATAGCAGCTATGCAGATAAATCCTATATACAAACAAGCATTTAGCGGTGCTGGAAGCGGTATAATTAGTTATGATGTAAACGGTGAGCAAAGAACTGCAGCATATTACAAGATGAAAAGCAGACCTTGGATTATTGCTCTTGCTATGATGGATTATGAAATATATGCACAAAATGCTAAGTTGATAATTGCAAGTATTATAATAGGAATTATATCTATTATAGTAGTTGCTGTATTTGTAAGCATATTTATATCTACTATTACTAAGCCTCTTGAGATAGTTGTAGAAGAAGCTGAAGAGATAGAGAGAGGCGATTTAAGTAATATCAAGCAGCGTATAAAACCTAGAAAAGATGAGATAGGTGCTTTATCGAGATCTTTTTTAAGTATGCGTAAAAAACTTGCCGAAACAATTACTGAAGTTAATACAGCTTCAAACAATATAGTAAAAGCAGCTCAGGAATTGGCACAGGGAAATGCGGATCTTTCAAGAAGAACAGAATCACAGGCGGCAAGCCTAGAGGAAACAGCTTCATCTATGGAGGAGATGGCCTCTACAATAAAATCTTCTACCGATCATGCTGTTGCTGGTAATGATATGATGGTTACTTCTAAAGAGGCTGTAGAAAGTGCTGGAAAAATTATTGCAGAAACTACTCTTAACATAGAAGAAGTTTATGAGGCAAGTGAAAAAATAAGAAACATTACTAAAATAATAGAAGATATAGCATTTCAGACAAATATACTTGCATTAAATGCGGCAGTAGAAGCAGCACGTGCAGGAGATCAGGGTAAAGGTTTTGCTGTTGTAGCAAGCGAGGTAAGAAACTTAGCTCAGACTACTCAGTCATCTGTTAAAGATATTACTGCATTAGTTGACAACACTAATGAAAAGATTAATAAAGCTACAGAAACAGCACGTCAGTCTCAGGATATATTTATGGATATTCAAGAGAAGATAGACAATACGGCTAAGATAATGCAGGATATTAGTGCTACTGCTATGGAGCAGCAGGTTGGTGTGGATCAGGTTAATAAAGCTGTTGCTGAAATGGATACTGTTACTCAGCATAATGCTTCTTTGGTACAGGAAAGTACATATACTTCAGAATCACTGCTTGAACAGGCACATGCTCTTAAAGATACTGTCAGCTTCTTTAAATTAATTGCGGCTGATTTAGCAAAAGAGAAATCGGTAAAAACTGTTAAAACAGGAAATACAGAAACTAAAAAAGAAAAATTTGATGATAGTGTTAAACCTGTTAAAAATTCAGATACTATAGAATCAAAAAAAGATATAAAAAAATCAGAAGTAAAAAAAGAAGCCTCTAAAAAAGAAGAGATAAAAAAACAAAAAGCTGATACTTCTAAAAGTGAATTGAAAGTACCGCCTTCTGTAGCAAGAGCAAGAGAGCTTGAAAATAAGAGTATTAACTCTCCTACAGTTAGAAATGATGAATTTGGTGTTACTTATTCTTCTGCTTCAAATGAGATGACAGATGACGGTTTTGCTTCCTTCTAATTGATTAAAATAATTGCGTTGAAAATATTGTAAATAAAAAAAACGCTTGGGTGGGCAGCCGGAATAACAGTTAAAGTAAAGACAGAAAAATAAGCTATAAATAACAAATAGTATTAAAAAATTTAGAGGGTGGGAATGAGAAGAATTTTAAAACTTTACTTTAATCCCGCCCTTTCAGATTTAAAAGCTTTATTTTTTTAATATGTTTTTATTAAATCTATAAGTCTATATTTCTTCAAGTGCACCCTCCCAAAGTGTTATTTAAATTTTTAATTCACTCCACGCACGCAGAACCAATTTTTTAAAATATGGATTAATTTATAATTACAATTTTTATGTTTTATAAGAATCGATTTAACGTGCGTTGAAGAGTACTATAAATTTAAAAAAATCTTGGGTGGTCAGCCAGAATAACAATGAAAGCTAAAAAATAAAAATCATTCATAAATAACATAATAACGCTTAAAAATTTAAAGGGTGGGAGTGAGAATAAATTTAAAAATTATACTTTGACTTTTATAAAGTATTTAATTATAATATATTTATGGAAAAGAAATTTAATACTAAACAAATAAAATATTTTAATCCTTTGAATGATTATTTTATAAGATATCTATTTACTGATAAGGGAAGCAGTGAGACTATACTTTTGGATTTTATCAATTCTACAATGATTAATGCTAATATGAAAACTTTCCGCTCTTTGGAAATACTTACACCATTTAATTTAAAGAAGAATAGAAATCTAAAAGAGACTATAGTTGATGTAAAATGTATTACACAGAATGGTTCAGTTGTTATAATAGAGATACAATTACAAGGCAATTCAAGATTTCCAGAACGCATACTTTATTATTGGGCAGCTAATTACAGCAAATTATTAAAACATGGCGAGAGATATGATGAACTTACTCCAGTAATAAGTATTAATCTTCTTAATTTTAATTTAGATAAAACAAAAAATATACATTCCTGTTATATGCTTTATGAGATGAATAATAAAAAACTTCTCACAGACCATCTTCAAATACATATAATAGAATTAAAAAAGTTCAGGAAAAATGTATTATCTAAAGATTTAAATTATTGGTTAAAAATATTTACAAGTAAAAATTTGGAGGCATCTATGTCTGAAATAGTAAAAGAAAAACCTATAATGGAAGAAGTGCAGAAAAAATATAATAATTTTGTAAAAAGCAGATTAATGATGATGGAATATGAGAAAAAAGAAGCTTATTTATACGGTAATCAAATAATGCTTGATGAGGAGAGAAGATTAGGAAAAGAAGAAGGTATAAAAGAGGGTAAAGAAGAAGGTATAAAAGAAGAAAAAATTTCATTAGCAAAAAATATGAAAAATAAAAATATGGATATAAATCTTATCAGCGAATTAACAGGTTTAGGCATAGAAGAAATAGAAAAACTATGATAAAAAACTTTATTTTAATTCCCGCCATTTTAGATTTTAAAGATTTATTTTTTATATAGACTTTAATTTAAATCTATAGGTCTATATTTCTTCAAGTGCGCCCGCCCAAAGCTTGATTTAAATTTTGCACTTTTTTATACTTAATTATAATCATAGAAATTCTTACTTATAATAACTTATATTTTTTATTAATAATATATGATATAAGTATATTATTTTAGGAGTTTTTATTTATGTCTTTTAATTTCCAGTTAATTGTGAGAGATAAGTATTCAGAAGATATTTTTGATATTATAAGCGAAGCCCAAAGTATAAAAGCTGATGATATAAAAACGGATTATAAAACATCAGACGGAAACAGAGCTTATTCTATAAAAACAGGTATAGGCAATATTTCAAGCGGCAGAAGTTTTAATGTAAGCATACCCATTTATGAATATAAAAATGATTTAGGTACTTGGGTTAAAATAGAGGATCAATATGCTAAATATACAAGTATGATACTATCAAGCAATATTAAAAGATATTTTATAAGAACCATTTTTGAAGATGAGATTTATGAAGCAGAATATATTATTAAATCTGTAGGCGGATATAATATTACTTATATAAATAATTTGGGAGTAGTTGATATAGCACTTGAGGCATTGGATAAAGTATTTTTAAGACAAAAAGAAGAAGAGTATGAGATTTCCGTTACAGAAGATAATAAACAGGATATTAATTATAAATCATTAAGTTTAGTTCCAGTGCCTTTATGTTTTAATTTAGAGTTTATAGTGGTTGGAGGAGTTTTAGAGTTTTTATTTGCTAATAGGGATAATTTTGGAATACAGTGCTATGCAGAATTGAGAAACGGAGTTTATAATATAGACTTTGACGGAGAGAGACTAAATATAAACGGCGTTTCCTATGATTATAAAGGTATTCAGCCTGAACTCAATGTCGGAAATAATATATTTTATTTGGAAAGTAATCAGACATGCATTAAAGCGTTAGTAAGATATAAGAGAGGTATTTTAATATAATGAGAAAAATGCCTTATCATTTTTTAAGAAATAAAATATATAAACTTCCTCCTAGTCCTTATGTCAGTTTTGAAGAGTTCGGCAATTATATAAAGATTAATGATAATATATATGCTGAAAATGCTTATAATAGTTACTTAAGCTATGAGTTTACAGTAAATAAAAGAGGAGGCGATACAAGCAAAGTAAGTTTTAGTATGCCTTTAAATTATTTTAATATTAATGATAAAGTAGAATATTATCTTAATGGAAAAAAAAGATTTGCAGGATATATTGAAAGTATAGATAATGCAGGGCTTAATTTGAGTATTATTCCTATATGGGGAAAACTTCTTCATCAGTATATACAGGGCGATTTGATATTAGAGTCTACTAAAGGAGCATTGGATATAGTTTTATCATTAAGAGAAAAGATTGAAGAGATGGGTATAATATTTGATGAAAAAAATATTACCATTAATAATGATAAAGAAATAACAATGTCTTTCAGCGGAAAAAATATTTCGGATATACTTGATGAGGTTGAAGAGAGTATGTCAGAAACTTGGTGCTGGGGTGTAGATTTTGACGGGTATTTTTATTTTAAAGAGTTTTCTGATATACCAAGCAGAAAATTAAATTGGCATAATAATGATTTTTCAGATAGTGATTATGAAGAGGATTCTGCTGATTTGGTAAGCCGTTATATTATAAAGATGAAAGATACTATTACAGATGATGAGGGAATTGAAAAAGAAGTATACAGAACTCTTCCAAAAATAGTAGGTGCTGATGAACTTTATCCTGCTATACCTTTAGAAAAAGAAATAGGTATAAAGACGGATATATTTGAGATAGAATACAAATTAGAAAATTATGATTTAGCTTATGAGTTTGCCTATAAGTTTTTAACTAGTCAGTCAAAAAAAGAGACTGTAAAAATAAAAGGACTAAACAGTAAAAATAATGATTTGAGTATTAATGAATGCGTAGAGTGCATATTAAAGCCTACTAATAACTTTTATCAGATTATAGATTTTAATGATTTTACAGTAGCAGAAAGCAGATTAAATGAAGTTTATTCATCGGATATAATAGATATTGATGAGAGCATAGAATACAGAAAATATCCTAATTATAAACAGCAGCAGTCAGTAACACTTACAGATATAGACAGATACTATAAAGAGATTTGCAATCAAAGTTATAATATCACAAAGATAGTAATATTTTTTTCAAACGGAATTGAAGGAGAAGAGAATAAAGATATTTCAGCCATATTTCAAATAGAAGATAAAAATCATTTTCAAAGGAAATATTTTCAAAATGGTTTTGGGGTATTTGATGTAAGAGGCTATGATAAAAGAGATATAATAATAACTTCAGAGAGGGGTAATATACTTTATGAAAAGTTTATTTGCTTTTTTGATGCCGCTTCAAGAATTACAGATATGAATATACGTACTATAGATTATAAATTTGAAAATAATGCTCTTAATATAGATTTGGAATTATCAAAGATGAATATAAAACTCACAAATTATTTATATAATCAGGAAGAGAAAAGAAAGAATCTTGAAAAACTTTTAAGCTATAGCGATTATTAAATTAATATACTTGTTTCAAAACTAATTTTATTTATTAATTGTTGGAGTATACTGCATTGCCGCACACATACGTTTGCTATAGGCAATTCACCTGCTCGATGATAACTCATACAAAGTATGCCTTCGGCAAAATACTGCATACATATAAAACATTGTTTTGTAATTGATAAAAATTTTTATATATAATCTTATCAAGTACTTTTTAAACAAGTCTAATATTACGTCAGCAATTTTAAATGAATAAGTATTAATAATAGGAGTAAATATTTATGGTGTCAAGCACTAAAGGAACTATATTAAATTATTTCGGACTTTCAAATACATACAATCCTTTTACAGATGAAAACTCTCTATATACAGCAGAAAATCTATATTTTGAAATACCTAATGATGAGCCTTTTGAAAATGCAGGATATGCGGCAGTATCAACAGGGCTTTTGACTAATTCTCTGGCATTTCTTAATGACTGTACATTTGAGATATATGATGATAATAAAAAAATAGCTGATTTAGTAAATGTAATAGGAGAGATAGGAAATGATAAATATATGCCTCAGGAGGGGCAGATATTTTGGTTTAATAAAGATTCTATGAGAGGTACTTATTTTTTAAATAGCACTTATAAAGGAAAAAAGCTAAAGATAGTAAGAGGGCGTTTTATAACTACTTCAATAACTTCAGGTGTTCTTAATGATATTTTTGAAAGGACAGTTGGTGTTCCTTCTTACATAGAGGAGATTAATAGTATGATAGACAGTATAAAAAATAATTCTGCTTTTATAATAAAAGAAGTTGTAACAAAAACAGGAACTGGTACTCAGGAGTGGGCACTAGATTGGAGAGATGATTTAGAGTATTTGCAGGTATCAGGATATATAGGAGCTAGTAATTATACAGGTGAGTTCGGACTTTATAATAATTTTAGTAATGATAAAGCACCATTTATAGGCTGGTTATCAAAAAATTATTATGGAGGTACGTTT
>NZ_CASEGO010000038.1 GCF_949287625.1 uncultured Brachyspira sp.
TTCTTCTACTTCGCTTACTATATTCTTAGATATATAATAGTATATTCTTCTCAAAAAGTCTATATTACCTGATAATTGTATTTCTATAATTACTTTTCTGTTGTCATTTGTGATAGCTTTTACATCAAGTACGGATTCTTTTAAGTTAATATTTTCTGGTAAGTTATGAGGATTGATTATTTGTAAGTTGTGTACTGTTTCAAAGCCTAAGTCTTCAAGCACGGCGTTTACTATATTTTTCTAGTATATCCTCATTTCCTACAGATCCTAAAAGATAGCGTACAAAATAATCGTTCATTCTGTTTATGTTACGCATTTATATTATACTCCCAAATTTTTACAAGTAAATAATATAGTTAAACAAATTTTTTTATCAAAATAAGCCAATAAAAGTGATTTTTTTATAAAAGATAAACTATGCTTATAATATATTCCAAATAATCCTAAAATAAATAATTTTTTAATAGTGAGTAATTTTTTATTTATGCTTAAACAAAATAATAATTGCAAAGAAATATTTAAGTTTAAAATATAATTAATTAAAATACCAATATTTGAAGATTCAAATTTTGAGGGATAAAATATAATGTAAAAAACTAAAAAAGAGCTGATAAAAAGCTAACTTTTATTTTTTATATTAAATCACATATTGAGTTTATAATATTAACTTTCTTTCTCTCTCTTTCGCTTAAAGGAGCATATTTTGATTTATACATCAAATCATTTGCAAGAACTATAAACTGATCTTTAAGCATTTCTGCCGCTTCTTTAGGTGTTTTACCAGAAGCTCTTATCGCCAAATCATCATTATTAATAACATAATGATCATCTGCTATTTTCGTAATATATCCTTTTAATGGTTTTTTAAAATGAAAATCATCTACATCGCTGAAATTTAATTCTATTTTTTGTCTTTGTGCCATTAATATACACCTGCCTTTTTTGCATAGTCTTCATTGGTTAAACTAAAAGTTTTTTGTGTGAATATTATATCATTAGTATTAAATGCATAAGGAACTCTTCCTTTAAGACCATTAACACCATTTGATACAGCTTGGTCTATAACAATATAAAGCTCTTCTGCATGAAGTTTCTGATACTTCATAACATCGGCAATAACTATTTCATAAGCAGTCTGCCTAGTAGGAGCACCAGTATCCCCTATAATATGATAAGAAGAACCATTTAAAGTGTCTATCCACAAATAATCGCCTGTAATATCATAAATCTCAAAATCTATACTAACCTTCTGCGACCAAAAAGACATAGCAGAGTTTGCATACATTACCCCGTCAGCTTTACCAGCAAGTAAGGATAATGTTTCTTCGCTTAATCTGTTTGTAGCAAGAGTACCAGTTGCTGCCACATAATCAGCTCCTAATATAGAATGATTAGGCAATTTGGCAAACTCTTCATCTCCTATTGCTTCCTGCAAGGTTATAAGTTTAACCATTTCATTTTGAGAATTAAAATTACTTATAAAACTATTTAATACAAAATCTGTATATATTTCTGTGTTTAAATATTTTAATTTATCCAAGTATTGATTGGTCATACTTTTTGGAAAAGTAAAAGAAGCTACCGCTATGGTTCTATTTTTTTCTATAATATCATCGACTCTTACATAAGAATATTTTGAAGCACATGATATGCTAATAAATAAAGATATTATTATAAATACAAACAATTTAATACTTCTTTTCAACATTAATAATATACCCTATTCTTCAATTTCTATAGTATTAGCTTTTCTATTTTCTCTATACGCTATTACCTGTTTAATAATAGATCTTACAGCAAAATCACCATCACTTGAAGCAAGCAAATTTAAAGATCTGTCAACTCTGCCGTCATCATAATCTTTCAAAGCCTCAACAGCAGCCATTCTTACCCACTTATTTTTACTTGATAAACTTTCAAGTATAGAGTTTAAAAGCTCTTTAGCATTCATTCTGCCTGCAACTTTTAATCCCTCTATCTGCACCTGCAAATCAGTATCTGAAATAGCCCTTTTTACCCTATCAATAGCTTCAGGATTATTCGCCTCAAGCCTTCCAAGCCCCAAAACAGCCAAACATCTCACATTAAAATCAGGGTCTTCAACACTGGCACGCAAAAAATCACTGTATGCTATATCTGCTTCTATCTTTCCTAAAAGCCAAACAGCCTCAGCACGTACTTCCCTGCCGCCATTTTGAGCTGCATTTAACACTTCTAATATAACCTCTTCATCATTTGGGTCTTTTGCCAATTTTTTTTCGGCTTTATGTACATCTTCGAGTCTTCTTAAAGTAACATCTTTTTCAGAACAAGATATCAAAATAAAAAAAGCATATATAAAAAGTATTGTAATTTTCTTCATATTAAAAGTTATAACCATGTACTCTTTAATTTATTAATTTCTTCTTTTGCCTTATCTATATTTTCTATAGAGCCCTGAGCAAAAGCATCTTTTCCGCCGCCTCTTCCGCCTGCAGTTTTAATAATATCTTTTATAATATTATTTGCTGATAATTTCTTTTCTTTTACAGCACTTCCTGTAAGCTGAACAAGTATAGAGTTTGAAGAGTCAGTTTTGCTTATCATAATGGCAATACTGTCTTTTACCCTCTCTTTTATAGTATCAGCATAAAGCCTTACTTCTTTTATATCTTCATTAAACTCTAAATTGTAGAATCTAATACCGCCTAAATCTTCATAATTATCCATAAATGAAGTAACTGAAGCCCCTGAAGTCTTTAACTGCTTAATATCTTTCTGCAGTTTTTTTACTTCATTTTGAAGGTTTTCAGCTCTTATAGTAATCTCTTCTATTTTTGAAGCATTAAGTATATGTGCCAAGTTTTTTACTTTGCTAAAGAGTTTTGTAGCCTCATTAGCAGCTTTTAAACCAGTAATAGCCTCTATACGTCTTACACCGCTTGCAGCAGAACCTTCACTTACTATATGGAAATAACCAACTTCCGATGTATTTGTCAAATGACTTCCTCCGCAAAGCTCTACTGAAAATCCGTCTCCTATATCAAGTATTCTAACAGTGTCTGGATATTTCTCACCAAATAATGCCTTAGCTCCAGATGATATAGCCTCTTCTTTAGACATGTATTTAATTACAGCAGGCATTGATTTGAAAACCACTTCATTCACTTTATTTTCTATATTAAGCAAAGTTTCTTCGGATATAGAATCAGGGTGAGTAAAGTCAAATCTCAAATAGTCTTCGCATACATAGCTTCCAGCCTGATTTACATGATTCCCAAGCGTAAGCTCTAAAACTCTTTGAAGTATATGCGTAGCTGTATGATTTTTTCTTATAGCCATTCTTCTATCTGCATTAACAAATAATGTTATCTCTTCGCCTTCTTTAAATGAATGATTATTATTTTCAAGTATATGTATAATGGTGTTTTCTTTTTTCTGAGTATCTGTTACTTTAATAGTTTTCTTATCTGAAGTCTCTATATATCCGTTATCTCCAACCTGTCCTCCCATCTCTCCGTAAAAAGGAGAAACATCTGTTACAATAACTGTATTATTATTGTATACAGATATTACTTTAGCTTTTACACCGTTTATTAAATTGTTTAAATCTTCACCAACATATTTTGTATCAAAGTTTGATATATATCCGAATTTTGACTTTTTATCTTCTCCAGTTCCTCTGCTTCTTTTTTTCTGCTCTTCCATAGCCTCTTCAAATCCAGCCCTATCAACTGTAAAGCCATGATCATTAGCCTCTTCTTCTGTTATATCAAAAGGAAGTCCGTAAGTATCAAAAAGCATAAAAGCATCAGCACCTTTTATCACTTTAGTATCTTTATTATCTTCCATTACGCTGTAAAGTTTGTTCATACCAGCAGATATTGTATTTAAAAACTTATTCTCTTCATCTTTTAATATTCTTTTTATATTCTCTTCTTCTTTAGGAAGATAATCATATATATCTTTATAAACATCTATAACAGCACCAGTAAGCTCATTTAAGAAAGCCCCTTTATGACCAAAATCGCTTGAAGTTTTCAAAGCTCTTCTTAAAAGCCTTCTTAAAACATATCCTCTTCCCTCATTTGAAGGTACGCATCCTTCTGCCAAAACAAATACCAATGCTCTTAAATGATCTGCTATTAAATTTATTTTTGTTTTATTTTTATCTTCATATTTAACATTAAGTTTTTTTATAATAGCATCAACTATAGGCTTCATAACATCAGTCTGATAATTACTTTCAACACCCTGCATAATATAGCAAAGTCTTTCAAGTCCCATTCCAGTATCTATACCTACATTCTGAAGCGGAGATAAATTGCCGTCAGTATCCTGAAAAAACTCATTAAATACTAAGTTCCAAAACTCCAAATATCTCTCACAGTCGCAGCCTACAAAACAGTCTGGCTTACCGCAGCCCTTTTCTTCTCCCATATCAATATAAAGCTCACTGCAAGGTCCGCAAGCTCCAGAATCTCCAGCAGGTCCCCAGAAATTATCTTTTTTTCCTAGTCTTACTATCTTTTCTTTTGGTATTCCTATATGCTCATTCCAAATCTTAAAAGCATCATCATCTTTCTCATAAATAGAAACGTATATTCTCTCAATAGGAAGTTTTATTACCTGAGTAGAAAACTCCCAAGCAAATTCAATAGCCTCTTTCTTAAAATAATCTCCCATAAAGCAGAAATTACCAAACATCTCAAAAAATGTATGATGTCTTGCAGTCTTTCCTATATTCTCCAAATCTGAAAGTCTAAAACATTTTTGTATGGTAGCTACTCTTGAATAAGGAGCTTTTTTTATTCCTGCATAATATGGTTTGAACTGAAGCATACCCGCTGTTGTGAAAAGAAGTGTCGGATCATCTATTGGTATAAGTGATGATGATTTTTCTATTACATGTTTTTTGCTTTTAAAAAACTCCTTGAATTTTTCTCTCAATTCTAAATGTGTCATCTTCAGCTCCTGTTTTTAAGAAGATTATTTTTTTATATATAAAACTCTATATTTATTATTTAACAAATTAATAGTTTATTAATAATATATTAAATTAGTTATAATGCAAGTAAAAAGATAAAAATAGTTAACATAATTTATTAACTAATAATTAAAAAGAGCTTCACAAAATCTCTTGCAAAGCTCCTTTATATTCTATTAATATTTAAGCACTATTCTATTATTATAACATAAGTCATTCTTGCACGTTTTATAGTAATAGTAAATGACTTATCATTTCCGTAAGATTCAACGAATTTATCATAATCATCTGTACTTGAGATAGTGATACCATTAATAGCTTTAATAACGTCTCCAGGTCTAAGTCCAGCCTGATATGCTTTAGAGTTCTGAGTCATATTAAGAACTACAACCCCTCTTTCATTGCTTCTTATCTGAAGTCTTTGAGATATTTCCGGAGTAATATTTGAAACATCTAAGCCCATCCAAGAACGAGTACTTCCCTGAGAGTTATTTTGAGACTGTCTGCTAGGAACAACATTCTCATCTTCAACTCTTGCTTCTATCACTATTTTAGTACTTCTTTCTCTTCCGTTTCTCAAATATTTAACTGTAACTTCTTTACCTACTTTTGTAGTAGCTACTTTATTAAATAAATCTCCAGATCTTGTCATTTTCTCGCCGTCAAACTCTATAATAATATCGCCGTCCTGCAAACCGCCTTTAGAAGCAGGAGAATCTGGTATAACTTCGCTTACATAAACTCCGCTGTTTTGTTTAACATTAAGACCTCTTGATAAATTTTCATCAATATCCTGCAAGTATATACCTAAATATCCTCTTGTAACTCTTCCGTTTTCTTTCAAATCCGTCATAACAGAAGTAGCCAAATTAATAGGAGTAGCAAAGCCTATTCCTATACTTCCGCCTGAAGTAGAATATATTAATGTGTTTATACCTATTACCTGACCATGAATATTAAATAAAGGTCCTCCGGAATTACCAGGGTTTATAGCAACGTCTGTTTGTATATATCTCTGATATTTATTAGCTCCGACATCGCTTCTTCCTTTAGCACTTACAATACCGAAAGTAACAGTATTATTAAGTCCGTAAGGGTTTCCTATGGCAATGGCAAACTCACCTGGTTCTATAGCATCGCTGTCTCCCAAAGCAACATAAGGGAAAACTCTGTCGTTGCCTTCTATTTTTAATAAAGCCAAATCATAAGCCTCATCATATCCTATTAACTGAGCAGGCAATTCCCCATCTTTTCCGTAAAGAGTTATCATTATTTTTGTAGCACCTTTAACAACATGGTAATTTGAAAGTACATAACCATCTTCATTAATAATAAAGCCGCTTCCTAATGATTTTTGACTTCTTCTTTGTCTAGGAACTTGATCTCCAAAGAAAAATCTGAAAAACTCATCAGCATATCTGTCTTCTTCAGTCTGACCAGCCTCAATTTCTGTAGATATATTAACTACAGCAGGCATGTTCTTATCAACAACATCTCTTATAGCTCCCTCAACTTCTAAAGCACCGTCTAATGCCCCAGTAAAAGCAGTTTTTTCAGGTGCTGACTGTGCATGAACTAAAAACTCATCTTTCTTATAGTTTTTCTCATATGAAAATATAAAGAAAGAAATTATTATACCTACCAAAGTGAATGTAAGCCCAAGATTTAAAAAGAACATAAATGAACGTTTTTTTTGCTCCATATATGCATAACCTCCAATTAAAATTGATTTTCTTAAACTAAAGTTATTACTTGCCGTGAACATTATAAAACATAATCTAAAAAAAATAAAACTAAATAAAATTGAATATTATATGAAGATATTACCTCATTAACTAAAAATAAGAATTTTATATATAACTATAATACAAATATTGTTCTGACAATCATAATAGTTTTAGTATATAATATAAACCTAGAGAAAAAAAGCAAAGTAAAAAATTATTTATAATTATTATGTTTATAAAATATTTCAGGCTCTCCATTAGGTCTAGTATTCCATCTAGGATGCACCCAAAGCCAGTTCTCAGGGTATTTAGAAATTATCTCTTCAAGTTTTTTTGTATATCTTTGAGTATTATGCCTAATAGTCTCTTCTTTGGTTTCTTTTTCTTCTATGTACATTATTTCAGACACTACTATTTTGTGATGCCCATATCTGTCTGGAACACTGTATACTATAGCAATAGGACTTCCTGTTTTCATAGCTATAGCAATAGGACCTGTAGCTGTAGCACAAGGATATCCAAAGAAATCAACAAAAATGCCGTCTAAATAATTTTGATCTGATAAAAATGCAACAGGACTATTATCATTTAAAGCATAAAATATGTCCCTTAAATCACCCTTTCTAGGTATGCACTTCATACCTCTTTTTTCTCTCCAAGATTTCATATAAGCATCAAGTTTAGGATTATCTAAAGGTCTTACTATGACACTTGGGTGATAGCCTTTAATAGCAAAATAAAAAGCTATATACTCCCAGTTGCCTATATGCCCAGTAATTGCTATAATACCTCTGTTTTTTTTATGCATTGCCTCATCAAAAATATCCTGCCCTTCTATTTTTATCCTCTTTAATATTTGCTCATCAGACATTCTTGAAGACTTTATAAACTCTGCAAAAGTCATTATCATAGATTTCATAGAACGCTTAGCTATTCTCTTTCTTTCATGAAAACTTTTATTTGGAAAAGCCTGTTTCAAATTAATTAAAGCTATACGCCTAGCACTAGGTACAAAATAATACATAAGAGTACCTACCAATTTTGCAAATAATATAATAACAATATACGGCATAACAGCCATTATTTCCATTAATATTCTTAATGGAATATACTCAAGCATTATAGTTCTTGGTGATTTATAAGCCAAAACTCAAACCTCTTTATCTAATTTATTACTATCTTCATCTTCTTCACTGTTAGCATCAGCAGTATTGTCATCATTATTGGCTTCATTAGAAGTCTCTGAAAATAAATCTTCATCATCTACAGATTCATTAAATCCGTCAGAATTAATTTCTATTTCAGAATTCTCTTCATTTTCTTTAGTTTCTGAATTATCCTGATCGTCAGTACTTTCAGTATAAACATTATTTTCTTCTGTATTATTATCAGAACTTTCTTTTACATTTGTATCTGCTGCTTCAGAAATTTGTTCAGTCATAATAGGTTCATCATCATCATCGCCTTCTATCAATATTCCAGCTCCAGACAATTCCCCTTGCGTAATTAAATAATTAAATCCGGATATAAAATAATAGGCTTCTGTTAATGCCTTCATTACATTATATCCCTGTATTCTTTTTTTGCCCTTTCCTACTTCTGCAGAAAAAGTTAGTATATCATTAGGATTTTCTATTATTCTTTCTCTTTCTTCTTTGTCTAATAATAGTTTATCTAATTTTCTTTTGAAAGGCGTTATTATAGATACAAAAGTATTTCTCAAATTTTTAGCCAAATAAGAACGCTGTCCGTTTTTATCAGAAAGCATAGAAACCCTCTGTTCAAAACGCATAGTTTTATCAGCTTCTACCTTCAATATAGTATTGCAAAGATCGCTGTATTCATTTAACCTTGAATTAGTATCTGATAATGATAGAAATATATTGTTAAAATCATTTTTATAATCTGTTCTAACCTGATTGTCATAGACTAAATTATACCTTACTTTATTTGAAACAAATACGGCAGAATATTCTCTGTCCAAGAAATCGATTAAAACTTTTATTCTGTATATTTTATCTTTTATTGGAACAAAAAAGAAAGGGTCTGCCTCATATTCTATGCCGTTATCCTCTTTTTTGTATGATACACATTTATTTATAAGTTTTACCCCTATAGATTCCACCTTTCCAAGTTTTTCTTCTTCTGTATCCTTTTTCTTTCCGATATTTTCTTTTGCCTGCTCTATTTTTGTTTCCTGAAGTTTTTCTTTATCTTTTCTCAATTTTGTATAATATCCCAAAATATCTTCATCTGTGATATTAAAATATTTATTAAAATCATTAATAGTTTCTAATTTTTCTTTAGCAGCATACTGCAAAAGAGTAAACAATTTAGGATAGTATTTTGTATATATCAAATCAACAGCCCTTTTAAAAGCTGATATTCTTGAATTAACTATTCCTTTGCTTATATTGTCAACAATAGCATAAGCAAGCATAGCTTTTTCACCTGCTACCTTAATCCTTGAAGAATATGCATGAAGTACATATAAAGGTCTGAACATTGCTTTTATCTCTTTAACATAGCTTTCAGCCATTACATTGGTATTAAGCTCTTTGTAAGGTCTTAAAAAATCTTTATATGTTTTTTCATTGTATTGATCTTTTATTCTCTCCAAAAGCTCCAAGTCCTCAAGGTCTTTAGCAAATTGAGATATTATTTTCTGATGTTTAGCCTTAGCATCTATATTTGATGCTTCTGTAGGATTTAGGGCATTAAAAATAAGAGTATCCATCTCCAAAAATGCGGCTATGATATTTTTATCTATAAAGTTTAAAAATTTCGGATTAACATTGCCTCCCATAAAAGTTATAACACCAGCACTCACAGCATCAAACCACAATTTTAACCCAAAAAAAACTCCATTTCTTTTCTGTTTTTCAGCAGCTGCAGAAGAACTGCCTGCACTTGAACCTTTGGAATCAGAAGATTTTCCTCCGCTATTATTATAACTACCTTTAGAATTACCGCCTACTAAAGTATTAGCATTTTTCTTTGATGAGCTTCCAACAATTACTGAAGATGTACGCTTTTTATCAGATACAACTTCACCGCCAGCGTCCACAAATTTATTAAACAAATCCTTTCTTGCATCTTTATTAAGTTCATCTAACTTTAATCTATCTCTAGTATTATCTATATCACCCATAGAAAAATAACTCCCTTATTAAAAAGTAAAATAAAAAATAAATTATTTATTATCTCTATGTATTATTGTAGCACTGCCTTGATTTTCTGCCATAATAGTCATGCTTGATATTTGTACATGCCTTTTACGAGTTAATACATACTCTATATTATCGGCTATATCTTCAGCATATAAAGGAATAAATCCTTTGTAAACATTATCTGCTTTTTCTTTATCGCCTTTAAATCTTACTGTAGAAAACTCTGTATTAACTGCACCAGGTTTAATGTTTGTTACTTTAACAGGTTTATCTATTAATTCTACCCTTATGCTGTCTCCAAACATCTCTACAAACGATTTTGTAGCACAGTATATAGCTCCTCCGCTATAGGCTTCATCTGCAGCAGTAGAAGATAAATTTACTATATGTCCGTATTTACTTTTTAATATATAAGGCATTAAAAGTCTTGTTAATACTATTAAACCCTCACAATTTACCCTTACCATCTGTAAAGCATCTTCCAAACTATTATTATAATACAAATCCTTGCCTAAAGCCAAACCAGCATTATTTATAAGTATATCTATATTTTTATTTTCAATACTGTCAATAGCCTTTACAATATCTTCGGTTTTAGAGAAGTCTAACTTTATAATATTTATTTTTACATCATATTCTTTTTCAAGCTGATTTTTCAAAGTTTCAAGTCTTTCTATTCTTCTGGCTGCAAGTATAAGATTAACCCCATTAGAAGCAAGCATTCTAGCCACAGCTTCCCCAATACCAGCACTTGCTCCAGAAACAAATGCCAATCTTCCGCTTATATCTTCTCTATACATTAAACAACTCCTAATATTTATAATTTTTTTATATAAATAAAAATAAGATTTATTATATATTTTGAATAGTATATTGCAATAGCATAAAAAAATATTTTTTACTGTATTATTTCATTATCACTTTATAAATCATTACTTTATAAAATAAAAAGAGAGCTATTTTTATATAGCCCTCTTAATTTTTACACAAAAAATTATTTTTACTCGTATGTTCTAACCATTCCAGCCACGTCCTGAGCTGTATACTGCATACCAACTTCATTAAGGTATTTTGTAACTAAAGCGTCCATTTGGCTTTTTAGTCCTTTAGAATACAATTCCATTACAACAGTACAATTTTGCTGAGAATCCCATTTAGTTTCTATAACAGAAGCTCCTCTTATTCTTCCAGCTACTCTCTCCTGTATAACATATTCATCTATCATACCTTTTTCTGTGGAACTTAATGATTCTATATAAGAACCTACTATTTTAGATACTATTTTATTTTTGCCGTCTAATTCTGCTGCCTGTTTTGAAGTAAGCTCTCTTCTGAACTTATCGGTAGCATCTATATCATCAGCAGGCACACCCATACCCATTACTCTGAATGTATCATCATCGATCCAGCCTTCGGGTCTGTTTATGCTTACTCCAGTTCTATTACAGGAAGATGCAAATAAAGCAGACAAAATTGTAAGAATAATCAATATTTTTCTCATAAATTACCTCCTTAATATGAAAAATATTTTTCTGCTATATTATTAATATAACAAAATATATACGTTTTTAGTTATCGATTAATAATAAATTTTTTTAATTAATTTTTCAAAAATCATCAAAAAAATCTTATAAAACGATATATAAATACAGTCAATTATTTATAAGTTCTAACCATTCCGGCCACGTCCTGAGCCGTATACTGCATGCCAACTTCATTAAGATACTGTGAAACTAAAGAATCCATCTGACTTTTTAATCCTTTAGAATACAATTCCATTACAACTGTACAATTTTGTTTTGAATCCCATTTACTCTCTACAACAGAAAGTCCTCTTACTCTTCCAGCAACTCTTTCTTGTATAACATATTCATCTATCATACCTTTTTCTGTGGAACTCAATGATTCTATATAAGAGCCTACTATTTTAGCTACTACTTTATTTTTGCCGTCTAGTTCAGCAGCCTGTTTAGCTTCTACCTCTCTTCTGAATTTATCTGTTTCACCATCAGAAGGAATTCCCATACCCATAACCCTGAAAGTATTATCATTAATCCAGCCTTCAGGACTGCTTTTACTTACTCCAGTACCGCATGAAAGTATAGAAATCAGCAATACAGAACAAAATAAACCTATTAATATTTTTTTCATTATGAAACCTCCAATAAATCATTGTTATTTATTCTATATTTTTTATAAAAAAAATCAATACAATATTTTTCTTCCCTAGTATAATTGACATAAAATAAACATTATATATAATTATTACTTGAACGCTACTTAATAAAATCAAGGATCCGACAAATGAAACTCAAACATACAATTAATTTTATAAAAAAACATACTGTGGCGATTTTTGTAAAAGTCGAAAAAGAAGAGCCCAAAGTATGCACATTTAATGAAGAGTATATAAAGTTATTTAACAGCCTAGTAAAAGACAAATATTACAGCACTTCTACTCCTTTCGCATTTGCTTTTGCAAGTAATACTAGAGTTATTTTTATTACATATAAGGAAGTAAAAAATTATATGTATGAAACTTGGAAAAATGCAGGTTCTTCTCTTATAAAAATTATGAAAGATTTGCATATTGATGATATAGAAGTAGATATGGCAGAATTATTTTCTGAAATAGCTTCAGAAGAATCATATATACAGTTCTGTTTGGGAATAATGCTTGCTTCTTACAGTTTTGATACATATTTGGGAGATAAAAGACTAAAAGAACAGCCTTCTATAAAAAACATACTTCTAGTTTCTGAACACAAAAAAGATACAGAAAATGCAATATCAAAAGCAACTCAAATAGCAAATAATATATTCTGGGCAAGAGATATTATTAATGAACCTAGTAATGTTATCAATTCCCTAACATTTACAGACAGAGCCAAAAAACAGGCCGAAATGAGAAAAATAACTACTACAGTACTAACAGAAAAAGAATTAAAATCATTAAATATGAACGGAATACTCGGAGTTAATGCAGGAAGTAAAAATCCTCCTAGAGTATTTATTGCTCAGTACAAAAAAGCAAAAGCTAAAAAACATATATTATTAGTAGGAAAAGGAATAACATTTGATACTGGCGGAATGTCATTAAAACCAGCTGACAGTATGCTTGGAATGAAAGATGATATGTCAGGTGCTGCTGCTGTTTGCGGAGCTTTATTTTTGATATCAGATATGAACTTAGATGCTAATGTTACAGTTATATGTCCTTTAACAGATAATAAAACAGGAAGCGGAGCAATTAACCCAGGCGATATATTAAAAATGTATAACGGTGTTACAGTAGAAGTTGTTAATACAGATGCTGAAGGAAGATTAATACTTGCCGATGCTTTAGCTTACGGAATAAAAAAATATAATCCGGACTTTGTAATAGATATTGCTACTTTAACAGGTGCATGTTCTATAGCTTTGGGAAAAAATGCTACTGGATTAATGTCTAATGACAGGGCTTTAGCTTCTGCTCTTAAAGATGCAGGCGATGATACTTATGAAAGAGTATGGGAACTTCCTATGTTTGAAGAATATAAAGAACAAATAAAATCTGATATAGCAGATATAAAAAACACAGGCGGAAGATATGCAGGTACTATAACAGCAGCTCAATTCCTATCATATTTTACAGAAGGAGCTAAATGGGCTCATTTGGATATAGCATGCACTTCTATAAGTGATAATAATTCAAAATATCTTTCAAAAGGTGCTACTGGAATTGGTGTTTATCTTTTAGCTAAAACTGTAGAAAAACTCACAGATATAGAGAGATTTTAAATTTTATATTTAAGTAAATATAAAATTTATTTAATGTTTTTAAGTTTAATATAATTAATAATCATAGTATAATAAGTAATTATGCTATGATTATTTTTTATATTATGATTAATGTTATATATTTTTCTTATCGCTCCAATTTAAGCTCTTTTTTCTATCATCATCAGTTATTTCTCTAATCACCTTGCATGGATTTCCAAAGGCAAGCACATTATCAGGTATATCTTTTACAACAACGCTTCCAGCACCTATTACTACACCGCTTCCTATTTTTACGCCTGCAACAACAACAGTATTGGCACCAATCCATACATTGTCTCCAACAGTTATAGGATAAGCATACTCTATATAACTATTTCTTCTCTCTATATCCAAAGGGTGTCCTGCTGTATAAAAACCGCAGTTTGGAGCTATGAAAACATTATCTCCGAATTTCACTTTTGCACAGTCAAGAATTACGCAATTATAATTAACATAAAAATTGTTTCCAGCTTCTATATTAAATCCATAGTCGCAGTAAAAAGGTCCTGTAATAAAAAAGTCATTTCCTATTTTTGAGAATAACTTTCTTATAATATCTTCTTTTTCTTTTAGCTGATTAGATTTTAACATGTTATAGTCAATACATAAATCTTTAGCCTTATCCCTCATCAAAGCCAAATCTCTATTAGAACTATGGTACTCCATTCCATTAATCATTTTTTCTAGTTCACTCATTTTTAATACTCCTATAATTAGTATGCAAATTATAAAATAAATACCAAAAATAAAAAGCTCTTTTTGAAGTTTAAACTTGAAATTATTTACATAACATGTTATAATGAATGTTCAAATTAGATAAAAATGGGAGTGTATATGCCTTCAGGAAGAAAAAGACTTCGTCAAAAGATGGCTACGCATAAACGTAAAAAACGTTTACGCAAAAATAGGCATAAAAAGAAATAATATAAATTAACATTATACATATTAATGTTTTTTTCATCTCTTATGAATGCAAAAGTTATTTAATGGGATAATATAAGTATGGCATCTGATATTAAAACAGTCATAGAGGTTTGTGTCGGGCTTCACTGCTCTATGAAAGGCTCTTATGCCCTTTTAGAAGCTATACGTTCGCATTATGACTTGCAAATAGGCGTACCGTCTTCAGATGGTATGCTCCTCAAAGAGATGGAGTGTATGCATAATTGCCATAATGCCGTGCCAGTCCTCATCAACGGTACGGAATGTACAAAATCGTCTTTTAAAAGTGTTGTTAAATATATAGAAGCTATACATCTAAGAAAAAGATGAAAAAATTTGTACTGCATAGTGAATATAATATTATTAATATCCAATCATATAAGGATCATTTCGGAGATTACTTAATTACCAAACCTTTAGAAGAAAGTTTTATGAATAATCTCGAAAACTTCTCTGTTATGTCGAGAGATGCTTTTCAAAATTCACTATATAAAATCCTCATAGACAAAAACATTAAAGAAGACTCTATAATTGTAAATGCAGCATCCTTTGATTATTTGGTATTCAAAGACAGATTCTTAATAAAAAATAATCCTCATCTCATCTTAGACGGAGCATTATATTTAGCCAAAATTCTTAACATTAAAATAATTAATATAATACTTAAAGATTACTACAGCGAAGAAAAAAATATTTTAATAAAAGCCATAGCAGAAGCCGAAGATGCAGGATTTGCTTATGACATAAAAATTAATATATACGATGAACAAACATACTACATAGAAAATCATGACAGAATAACTCCTCTCTCTTTTGAAAATAAAAAATATATATTTGATTTGGAAACCATAACTCAAATTACATACTTAGCACATATAGGAGAGTTCAGTTTTAAAAATTATGGTGCTCATGAAAATAAAGGAACTTATATACTTTCTATGTCTGGAGATATTATAAGTCCTAATATATATGAATTTGAAATGTACACTCCTATCAAAAATATTATAAGAGCAGCAGGCGGTACTATTAAAGACTATAGTATAAAATGCGTATTTACAAACGGTTTTTTAAATCCCCCTATAGACTTTATATCATTTCAAAATATGACATTAGACTATGAATGTTTTAATAGTTTTAATATGAATATTGGAAATGGCGGAATATGCTTTATAAGAGAAGACAGATGTATGGTAAGGGTAATATTAAAAATAGTTCAGTTTGCTAAAAGTGTATCATGCGGAAAATGTATGCCTTGTCATTACGGCTTTGATTTATGCGAATATTATATCAATAAAATGCTTTTGGGTAACTCTGATAATGAGGATTATATAAATCTTAAAGAAACTCTTGAAATGATAAATACTGGAAGCATATGCATGTATATGAAAAAACTTTCATACTGCATACTCTCTTCTATAGATATGTTTAGAGATGAGTTTTTATATTTGATAGAAAATAAGGTTACATTATACAGTTTTATAAAAGATTAAAAAATTTTATGAGGTTTTATTTATAATGATAGTAAAATTTGATTTTGACGGCAAGACAGTATCAGCCCAAAAAGGATATACTATACTTCAGGCTATGTCATATATTAATATAGATATACCTCATTTATGCTCATATAAAATAAATAGTACCAATACATACGAAGAGAAAAACAGCATTTTAATGTGCAGATTATGCCTAGTGAAAGTAAAAAGAAAAAATGAAAACAGCTATTCATTTAAATATGCCTGCAATGAAATAGTAGAAAACGGTATGAGCGTATTAAATGATGATGAAGATATTATCAAATACAGAACATCACTTCTTAAATCTATACTATACATGCATAAACCTATATGCGAAAGCTGTAAAGCAGATTATATATGCCAATTAAAAAAATATTTGGACATTTATAATATTTCAATGCCTGCCTCAGAAAATGCTTCAGATGAAAATGATATCAATATAAAAGAGATAAAAGAAATAATAAAAAAAATAAAACTTCCAAACTTTATAAAAACAAATTATGAAAGATGTATAAACTGCGGAATTTGCAGAGATTATAAGGTTATAGATGGATATAATTCTATGATAACAGATCTATGTCCTACTCATGTATTTGAGCCTCAAAGAAGTATAGATAAAAAACTTGATGAAGATATAAGCGATATAAAAAATATAAATAGTTTCTGTATAGGCTGCAATCATCTTTGCGATGTTAATTACAGCTATGTCGATTACAGTATAAAAGATATATCATCTCCAAAGGGCAAAAAATACGGGCTATGCGACTATGGGAGAAAATTGGATTACTATTCCAACAATATACTTGAAAATCCTTTTTATAATGGTATGGCTTATGAGTTTGATAAGGCTAAAGAATTATATCATAAGTTTATTAATGAACTTGATATTGATTCTTCAGCTGCTTTGATTTCAACTATGTACCCTCTTGAAGATATTAAAGCATTTGATGACTTTATATATTCTTTAGGTATAAAAAATGCTTCTTTTATAAAAAATAAAATGGCTACCAACTCATACAATATCAGAGATAATTACACCAATATTAATAATTATTCTATTAAGGATTTAAAAAAACTAGATAATGACATTAATAAATCTAATAAGTTTATAGTATTAGGCGACGGATTAGATGATAATGATGATAGAATAGATTTTGCAAAGAAAAATAAAGGAAATTATATAGTATTTACTCCTTATTTTTCTGTACTAGCATACAATGCCTATATAGCTTTTCCTATACAATATTTAGGTGAGTTTGAAGGGCATTATATAGATAGTCATGGCAAAACAAAAAAGATGATTTCATTTTTAGAGAAAAATAAAAACAGATTAAGTTTAAGAGATTTATTAAAATATTTGTATTTATAAAGATTTTGTTATATACTATATAATATAGAGTTTTATTATGTTCTTATTAAAGATTAATAGGAGATGTATTTATGGCAAGAACTAGAGCTGAGATACTGCAAAGTAATAAAAGTTATGATATTATCATTATAGGCGGCGGTGTTATAGGTGCTACCATAGCTTTAAAAACTTCAAGAATAGGGCTTTCTACGCTTGTACTTGAAAAGCATGATTTCTCATACGGCTCTTCTTCGCGTACATCAAAAATGCTTACAGGCGGTTTTAATGATATGAAAAGCGGTAATATCATATCAACGATACGTCAGGTAAGAGAAAGAAACAATTTGGTGTATAAAAGTTCTTCTCCATATTTCGGTATTATAAACCCAATATATGAACATAATTCTGCAAGACTTATACGAGAAGAGTTTAAAGCCTCACTATATGATTTATTCTCACTATTTGGAAATACAAAAAGACATGTATCGCATAGCAGAAACTCGGCATTGGAAGCTCTGCCTGATTTAATTAATAATGATGTAATAGCTGCAATAGAATATTATGAGGGCTTATTAGATGATTCAAGATATGTAATAGAACTTCTATTAAAAGCAGAAAGCTATGGTGCTGATATATTAAACTATGCTGAAGTTAAGGCATTTGAATATAATCAAAAAGAAATAAATAGTGTTGTATTTACTGATAATATTCAGAGAAAAGTTTATGAGGCTTCTGCAAAAAATATATTAATTGCCGCTGGTGCTTGGGGACACAAGATAAGTTCTCTTCTTCCTAACAGCAATTTTGAAGGCAGAGTTGATTATGTTAAAGGAACTCATCTTATTATAGACAGCGATTTGATACATATAAATAAATCTGTTGTTCTTCCTAAAATAAAATCAAGACCTAATGTATTTTTAATGCGTTGGAAAAACTCCACTATTATAGGTCCTGCTATTAAAAAATATAATAATAATAATTTGGACTGTATATATGCATCAAGCGATGAAGCTGAATATCTGCTTGATATATATAATACTTATTTCAGTTCAATAGTAAATAAAAATCATATCATAACTACTCAGTCTGGAATGATGCCTTTAAATCCTGCTGATGTGAAAATACATTCTCACCCTCAGTATAAATTATTTTTAGTTGAAGGCGGAAACTTTACTACTTCTTCAAATACTGCTGTTAAAACACTCATAAAAATGTATGGAAAACCTTATAAATGGTTCAGCAGTGAGAAAGTAATAAATAACAAATTCGATAAAAATACAGAATTAGTGATAAATGAAAAAATGTTTAGTTTTCTTATAGATTATTTCGGCTCTGTAAACTTAATAATCAAGTTAAATGAACTTTGTAAAAATGATTCTTCTCTTTTAGTAGAGGTAGGACTTGACTACAGAATAAACAGAGGACTAATAAAATATTTTATAGAAATAGAACATGCTTTGCATTTAGACGATATTATGATGAGAAGATTAAGATTCACATTAACCGAAAATGACTGCGGAACATTAATTGCTGAGCATATAGCTGAAGAAATGGCTAATATACTAAATTGGAGCAAAGAGCATACTGAATGGGAAATAAAAAGATACAGAACAGAAATAAAGCGTGCCAGAGTTTCATTGTTTTAGTGTATTAATAATTAACATGCACCTTCTATTCATTTATAAAACTTTACTTTTATAATCATTTTTTGTATAATAATATTATGAGAGATATTAATGTTTTAAATGACTACTTTATGCGTTATCTGTTTGCTAAAGAAGGACATGAAAATATTTTAAAAAATCTGATTAATTCAGTAAGAGCTGACTATAATCAAGAACCCTTTGAAGATATTAAAGTTCTTAATACTTTTAATCTAAAAGAAACTGTTAATGATAAGCAATCTATTGTTGATGTTAGAGCAGTTACAAAAAGCGGAGAAACCGTATTAGTAGAAATACAAAGAGTAGGAAATCAATCATTCGTATATAGAAGTTTATACTACTGGGCTAAAGGCTACGTTGCTAATTTAAGAAACAATGAAAAATATAATGATTTAAAACAGGTTATAGTTATTAATATTTTGGATTTTAACTTATTAAAAGGCATTAATAAAGAGCATAGCTGTTATGTGATAAAAGAACTAGAAACCAATCATATACTTACAAATCATTTTGAGATGCATTTCCTTGAATTACCTAAATATTTGGAAAATAATTCTAGTCTTAAAGATGAATTAGATGCTTGGTTTTACTTTTTAACACTTAAAGAAAGACAAGGAAAAATGGAGGAAATTATGGAAATATTAGTGAAAAAAAATCCTATAATGAAAGAAGTTTATGATGAATATAATAAATTTGTAAACACCAAAGATTTATTTGATAATTATTCAGAATATGAAAAAAACTATTTTGATATATTAGCCTTAAGTGAAGAGAGAAGATTAGGGATAGAAGAAGGAATTAAAAAAGGTATTAAAGAAGGTATTAAAGAAGGAATTAAAAAAGGTATTAAAGAAGGTATGGAGAAAGGTATAGAACAAGAAAAAATTTCATTGGCAAAAAATATGAAAAAAGAAAATATAGATATTAATATTATAAGCAAAGTTACAGGTTTAAGTATAGAAGAAATAAAAAGCTTGTGAGTTCCTGACATTTGTTAGAATGGTAGGGGCTTATTAACGAACAAGTTTTTTATAAATTATATAAGAAAATTTAAAAATTATAAGATAAAGTTTTAATTTAAATAATTATTTTTTTAATAATATAATGTTTTGTCAAATATTAAATTATACAAATATATTATATCAAGTCTTTAAAACCTCTTAATATATTAAGACCTGTATTTCCGCTTTTCTCTGGGTGAAACTGTATACCATAAACATTGTCATTTTTTACAACAGCTGGTATTCTCACATCATATTCGCTGTCAGCTATTATACTATCATCACAGTATTTGCCGTAATATGAATGCACAAAATATACATACTCCATATCATTAATATATTTAAATATTTTATCATCTTTTTTGATATTAAGATTATTCCAGCCCATATGAGGCACTTTCAAATCTTTGTTTGTTAAATCTTTATCTATAGGACAAATACTGCCTTTAATAAGACCAAGACCATTATATTCACCGTATTCATAACTTTTATCAAAAAACATCTGCATACCCAAACATATGCCTAAAATTAATTTTCCCTTTTTAGCCTCTTCTACTATAGTATGCTTTAATACTCCACCATTCTTTTTTTCAAGCTTATCTATTGCATCTCTGAAAGCTCCTACTCCCGGAAGTATAATGGCATCCGCATTTTTTATTATATTCTCATCATCTGTAAGTTTATTATCTATATCTGTATAATTAAGAGATGACATAAGTGAAAATAAATTACCTACTCCATAATCTATTATAGCTACCATAATATAAATATTATCCTAATTTTTTAAAATATTTTTTATTATACTGAAAATTTTTAAGTTTGTCAATTTTTTATTGTTTTTTAATATCATAAAAATAATCAAAAATTATTGGTAAGAAATAGACTAAATTATATAAATAAGTTATTGAATTTACTATAAGATATAGTATTTCAAATAAGTTATGAAGTCAGCCAAATAATAAATATTTTTTCATTTTAATATCCTATTTTAATTTATTGTTTATGATTAATTTATTATTAAATATATATTTGAAAGTATAAAAATAGAAAATACATTTTATTATTAACTTTATACAATAAAATATATTGTAATTAGTTCATAATAAAAAGCACTTGTTTTAATAGCTAATATTAATTATTGCATTATGCTGTTTTTATAGTAAAATATTTTTCATTGTTTTAAGATTATTGATAATGAAAAAATTAATTAATTTTGGAGATATTAAATGAATATGTGGATTTTATCAGAAGAATACCCTAGAGTACAAACTTTAACTACAATTATAAAAATGTTTCTAAAAGATAATAATTTTTCATCATTTATAGATAATATTAGGGTTATACCTATGCTTGAAAATAATTCATTTAATTTTACATATAAAGTTATAGGTATTAATTGCAATAAAATAAAAAATATATTTATAAAAATAGTCAAAGGTTCTTCAAGTTTTGTAGATTATTTAATATTTTATCAAAATGATGAACCTAAATGTTCTGATAATCCTATATATGCAATAGAAGAAACAAAAACGGATGATAAAGAAAGCCGTAATACATCAATTTATCAGAGAGCAATAAAATTTATATTTATTGATACATACTATAAAAATGTAAAAAAAGTAATGCTTCATCAGAGAAAAAATATTAATAGAAAATTTACAAATACATATATTTTTGGGGTAAAATTATTAAAAACTTTTAATGTATTTTTTACAGACGAAGAAACTAATAAAATAGAACCTTTCTTTAATATTGATAAACTTATAACATTTAAAAATAATATGAGAAAACCTCCAAAAGGTAATACGCCTATAATAATTAACAAAGTAAATAATAATTTATTGACAATATCTGGTATATACCTAAACAACTATATTTTGTCAAAATTAGTTTTTATATTTTTATTATTTTCTGGGACTAGCCCTGCGAAGCACACAGTCGTGCCCGCTCTGCGTTTATTCTACATGTAAAACATAAATTAGTACTATTTAGTATTATTTTTAGATTTGCACTTTCGCGAAGCGTGTCTTTGGCAGCAACTTTTTCCCGCCGCAAAAAGTTGAATAAAAAAATTGACAAACTTAAGAATTTTTAGTATACTTAAAAAAGATGATAGCTTATCACATGATCCAAATATAGGAGCATTAACTGCTATATCTTATGCTTTAAGAAAGTTAGGTTGGAAATATGATATAATTATTACCAAACATCAATTAGAACAAAGACACATTAAAAAAAATAAATTTGTACAAATTGCTAATTATATTAATATAGGTATTGATAAACTTGATATACCGCATATAGAGCTAGATAATTTATATTGGCATTATGATAAAGAAGGTGAGAAATTAGCTACAATATTTGTACATGTTATAGTTGAAAGTTTTACTAATGGATATTCTATTTTTGAAAATCATGCAGGATGTGAAAAAGGATATTTCATAACTTCAGAAAATGAGTATATACCTTTAGAAAAATATGCGGATAGAGAAGATTATAAATCAGGTAATAAAAGTGCCAAATTAAATATACCTGATTTAATTTTAATAGATGTTAAAAAATTGGAAATAATTAATATAGAAGGTAAGAAAATAGTTAACTTAAAAGAAGGATTAAAATCATTAGAAGAATATTATAAGATAGAAAACATATATATAAAAAAATATTATCCTAAATATAAAATTATAAGAACTCTGGTTATATATGGAGGAAATGAAAAAGACCTTAAACAAGAAATAAAAATAGGTTTTTTATTATCAAAAGATGGAGATATTTTACTTGGAATAGAAGCTCCGCATTTGTTTAAATTAGCAGTTAAAAATTTATTAGATTTTTGGAGAAATTGATATGCCAAAATCTAATATTTTTTTTGTTAAATCTCCATTAAATTATATAGGCGGTAAATATAAAATACTAAATCAGATAATACCTATATTCCCAAATGATATTAATAATTTTATAGATTTGTTTACAGGCGGAGGCAACGTTGCAGTTAATGTAAAAGCTCAAAAAATATTTATGAATGATAATTTAATTTATTTAATAGATTTGTATAAATTATTTTATGAATTAAGATATAATAAAATATTAAAATATATTTATAATAGGATAGAAGAATATAAGTTATCTGATGACAATATAGATGGTTATAATAGATTGAGAGATGAATATAATACCAATAGAAAACCTCTTGATTTATTTGTTTTAGTATCATATTCATTTAATCATCAAATAAGATTTAATAATAATCATCAATTCAATAATCCTTTTGGAAAATACAGAAGTTCATTTAATAATTTTATAAAAAATAATTTAGAAAATTTTATTCATAGAATGCAAAGTTTAAATATAGATTTTAGTAATGACAATTTTGAATGTTTTAATTTTGATTTTTTAGAAGAATATGATTTTGTATATTGTGATCCTCCTTATCTTATTAGTACTGGAACATATAATGACGGTAAAAGAGGGTTTACTGGCTGGAATAGTAATAACGAAATAATGCTTTTAAAAATCTTAGATGATCTTAATAAAAGAAATATAAAATTTGCTTTATCCAACTTTTTAATTCATAATGGGCAAATTAATGGTATATTAAAAGAATGGATTTCTTACAATAATTATAATGTGACAAAAATAGATTCTAACTATAATAATTCCTGCTATAATAAAAAGATATTAGCACAAACCAAAACTATAGAGGTATTAATAACGAATTATAAAACAGATTTTTCTTATATAGATATAAATACAGATGATAGAAATTTATTTTTTAATATGGAAATATAATTTATGAGATTTATAGGAAATAAAGAAAATCTAGTAAAAAATATGTATTCAATACTAAGATCACAAAATATATACGGTGAAATATTTTGTGATTTTTTTGCTGGGACGGCTAATGTTGGAAAATTTTTTAAGGGATTAAACTATAAGATATATTCATCAGATATATTATATTTTTCTTATTGTCTTCAATATGCTTATATAAAAAATAATACAATACCTAAATTTGATAAATTATTAGATTATTTGAATATAAAAAATAATTATCTATTTTCTGATTCAAATTTAGAATTAGTTTTAGAACATTTAAATAATATTGATTCTTTTGAAGGTTTTATATATAATAATTATACTATTGGCGGAACTGAAAATAAAGAATATAGAAGAATGTATTTCTCAGATGAAAATGCTAAAAAAATTGATGCTATAAGAATTGAGATAGAGAAATGGAAAAATTATAATTTAATTAATGATAATGAGTACTTTATTTTAATAGCTTCATTAATAGAAAGTGTTTCTTTTTTTTCAAATGTATCTGGAGTATACGCAGCTTTTCAGAAAAAATGGGATAAAAGAGCATTAAAACCTTTTATATTAAAACCAATAAATTTAATATTTAATGAAAAAGAGAATGAAATATTTTTTGGCAATAGTATCAATATAATAAAAAATATAAATACAGACATATTATACTTAGATCCCCCATATAATGAGAGACAATATGCACCGAATTATCATATATTAGAAACCATAGCTAGATATGATAATCCTAAAATAAAAGGGGTATCTGGTATGAGAGATTATAGTAATCAGAAATCATCATTTTGTAATAAAAAAACAGCTTTGAATGATTTAGAATTTATTATTAATAATGCAAATTATAAATATTGTATACTAAGTTATAACAATGAAGGTATTATGGAAAAAGAAAATATTATGTCTATAATGTCTAAAGTTGGAAAAGTAAATTTAATAGAGTTTGATTATTTAAAATTTAAAAGTAATTCAAATAACAATAAAAAATTCATAAAAGAACAATTATATATATTATCAATTTAAAAAGAGAATAAAACAAATGAAAAAGAAAGATAAAAAAAAATACAATAACAATTTTGATGAATATTTTGAAGAAAGTATAAAAGATAATATAATATTCTTTCCTATAAGACACCATTCTCCAGCATGCTCATATCATTTAAAAAGGATTTTTGAAAGTTTTAAACCAGATGCCGTACTTATAGAAGGACCAAGCGACTGTAATGATCTGATGAAGTATATGATTGAAGAAGATACTAAAGCACCATTTTGTATTTATTCAAGCTATATTGATAAAGACAATCAAAAGTACAGATGTTATTATCCTTTTTTGGACTATTCTCCAGAGTTTACCGCTATAAGAGAGGCTTTAAAAAATAATATACACTGCAGCTTTATAGATATGCCTTACGCTTTTATGATTGAAAATTCAGAAGAAAATCCTAATTTAGAAAAAGAAGATTCAAAAGATTTAGATGATGGAGAAATTGATACTGATATAAGAAGAAAGAAATTAATATCAGTTTATGATAATGATGATAATAGATTTAATGTTAATGCCTATACGGTAGAACTTACAAAAAAGGCCGGACTTAGAAGTTTTGCAGAGCTTTGGGAGAGGGACTTCGAAATAAACGGTATACACAAAGAAAGCAGAGACTTTATAAGAAGTGTTTATGCTTTGGGTTATTATATGCGTCTTATAGAAAATGAAGACTTTGAAACAAGAAACAGAGAATATGTAATGGCTAAAAATATTAAAGAGGCATTGATTAAATATAACAGAGTTTTGGTAGTTACTGGAAGTTTTCACACAAAAGGCATAATCGATAAATTAAAAGAAGATGAGAAAAATAATAAAAATCTGGATAAAGAATATAAACACTTAAATAAATATATAGTTTCAAACACAGCAAGCTATTTAATACCATATTCATTTGAAGATGCCGATTCCAGAAGAGGATACAGAGCAGGCATAGAGTTTCCTGCATTTTATAATTTTGTATATAAAGAACTTGAAAATTATAGCAGTAAAAATAATATAGGCGATGTATATTTAAATGTTGTAATGTCATTCATAATAAAAGCCTCAAATATAGACAGGTACAATCATAATGTAACTATACCAGACTGTATCAATGCTTATTATATGGCGGTTAATCTTGCCAAATTAAGAGGAAAAGAATCTGCAGGTGTATATGAACTTATAGATGCTGCTAAAAGTGCATTTGTAAAAGGCGATATATCTTTAGAAAATACGAGCAATCTTGATTTAATGATGAAACTTCTTTCTGGAATATCTAATGGGCAGGTATCTTCTAAAAGTATAGTTCCCCCTGTTATAATAGATTTCAGAAATAAATGCAGAGAATATAAAATAAAAACAGATAAAACTGAAGAGATAGAATCGACACTTGATATTGTAAAAGATAAAACACATTTTGAAAAAAGTAAATTCTTTCATAAGATGCAGTTTTTAGATGTAGGTTTCTGCAAATTAATAAGAGGTCCGGACTATGTTAATAAAGTTAATAAAAACTTGGCACGGGAAATTTGGAAATATGAATATAAAACTATAGTAGAATCATCTTTAATAGATAAATCAGTATACGGTGTTACAATAGAAGAATTAGCTTCAAATTTAATAACCGAAAGACTTGACTCTAATATAGATGCTAGAGAAGTTTCAAAACTCTTAATAGAAGCTGATGTTATGGGAATATACAATTTCTTTACAGACAATTATCAAAAAATAGAAGCAGCTGTATTAAGAGATAATAATTTCATAAATCTATGCGAATGTTTAAATAATTTATCATACTTAGCAAACATGGAAGCCATTAATGATAATATATCAAAAGAGCGGGAATCATTATTTGATAACTATGATATAATACCAATAATAGAGGATTTGGCAAAACAGGTATTTGTACTTGCTGTTTCTAATATGGACGAGATAAAAAAATTAAAAGAAGAAGAGGCTTTAAAATGCTCTCATTATATAAAAAATCTATATTCATTTATTTTAGAAAATACTAGTTGGTGCGATATAGATTTATTTAATGATAAAATAGATTCTATGCTTGATAATACATTTGGAAGCTCACATATATATGCAGTGTGTTTGGCTGTAAAATATAAATCTGGAAGACTTGAGGCATATGAGTTTTCAAATATAGTATCCAACTTTTTAGAATATTGCGAAAGCGAGACATCCGCCTATTTTTTAAATGGTATATTACTTGCAGCAAGAGATATTCTATTTATTAATGACAGTATTATAAAGAGTATAGATAATACTATAAAAAATATAGATGAAGAGAAGTTTATAGAAATACTGCCTAATTTCAGATATGCATTTACCAATTTAAGCCCAACAGAAATAGAAAGACTTTCAGATATTATTGCTGTTATGTACGGAGCAAAAAAAGAAGATGTGTTAATTGATATTAATATAGATATATCAGAAATGCAGAAAGCCGCCTATATAGATAATAAAGTTTATAATTTATTAAAAGAAACTTTATAATAAAAAATAAAATAATAAACAATATTTTATTTTATAAATGAACTACCGAAAATTATAAAATTAGTTATAATAAAAACGTATAAATAATATTTATGGAAAAAATATGGTAAAAAGATTAACGCTTGAAAATGGAATTAGAGTTGTGCTTGAAAAAATGCCTATACTGGACACTGTGTCAATAGGCTTCACATTTTTAACAGGCAGTGCCAATGAAAAAAAAGATGAAAACGGATATACTCACTTTATAGAGCATATGCTTTTTAAAGGTACTGACACTATGACTTCTAAAGATATTATACGAGGTATAGAGGGAGTGGGCGGTATATTTAATGCATTTACTTCCAGACATCTCACTTCATTCTACATCAATATAATATCTAAATACTTCAGCAGAGCAGTTGATACTTTAGAAAATGTTATACTTAATTCGGCATTCAAAGAAGATGATATTAACAGAGAAAAAAAAGTAGTGATAGAAGAATTAAAAATGTCCAATGATACTCCAGAGGAAATATCTGCTAATCAATTTTTTGCAGCTGCCTATAAAGGTACTTCTATGAGTTTTCCTATAGGAGGAACTATAAATAATATAAAAAATATAAACAGAGATAAAATATATTCATACTTTAAAGAACATTTTCATTCTAATAATTTGATTGTTTCTGTGGCAGGTAATTTTGATATTGATTATGTTATAGAGAGGCTTTCAAAAATAAAACTTCAAAAGAAAAATAAAACTGAAAATGAGGAACTCCCCTTTTACTATAAAACCATTACAAAAGAAAAACAAGAACTTCATCAGGTATATTTCTCGCTTATAACTCCTTCATACAGTGCTGCAGACAATAAAGAAAGATACGCCATGAATATAGTTAATGATATATTCGGAGGCAGTTCTTACTCTAGGCTATTTCAGGCTATAAGAGAAAATAAAGGTCTTTGCTACAATATATACAGCTATAATTCAAGTTTTATAAACGGAGGAACTTTTGAGATACATGGATCTACCAGCTTAGACAGATATGAGGAAACAATAGAAAGCATATATTACGAGATAGAAAAACTTATAAGTGAAAGAATATCGGAAGAAGAACTTGAGGAAGCTAAAGAAAGTTATAAAAGTTCTATGGCATTTAGTAAACTTAATGCTGAGTTTATTATGAACAAAAATACAAGACATGAGCTCTATTTGTCCAAATATGTTTCATTTAAAGAACTCTACAGTATGATAGATAAAGTTAACTTAAAAATAGTTAATGAAGTTATAGATGAAAAACTTTCAAATAAAAAATTCTTTCTCACCGCTGTAGGAGCTAAGGGAACTAAAGATATAAGCGATGCATTAAGTAAAAAATTAAAACTCAATTAATTTGCTGCTATTTGTTTTATATTTTCTATAAATGTACTCATCTCTTCATCAGTACCTATTGTTACTCTTATATAATTATTTATAATATCAGATTTAAAATATCTTACTAATATTCCATTGTCTTTTAATTTTAAATAAATATCTTCAGCAAATACATTTTTATGCGATACAAATAAAAAGTTTGATCTTGAATCAAGCACATTAAAGCCTAAAAATTTAAGTTCTTTTTTTGTATTTTCTCTTGTTTTAATAATTTTTGAAACAGTATCTTTAAAATATTTTTCATCTTTTATAGCTTCTATACCTGCCAATATTGAAAGCCTGTTAATAGTATAAGAATTAAAAGAATATTTTATATTTTTAAGTCCTTGAATAAGATTTTCATTACCGAAAGCAAATCCTAAACGCATACCTGCCAAACATCTCGATTTTGAAAAAGTTTGAACTACAAGCAGATTATCATATTTATCTATTAATGATGATGCACTCTCATCAAAAGCAAAATCAATATAAGCCTCATCTATTATTACAATATTATCTTTATTGCTTTTTACAATCTCTTCTATTTGAGGAAGTGTTAAATATATTCCAGTAGGGGCATTAGGATTGGCTATAAATATTCCAGAATCTAAATTTTTATAATCATTAATATCTATAGTGAAATTATCTTTAAGAGGTATTTTTACTTCGTTTAAGTCAAAAAGACTTGAATATACAGAATAAAAACTGTATGTAATATTAGGATAATAAATTTTATCACCCTTATTAAAGAATGCCATAAATGAAAAAGCTAATATCTCATCAGAACCGTTTCCTATAAATATATTATTTTCTTTTGTGTTATATCTCTTTGCTATTTCTTTTTTTAGTTCATATACATTAGGATCTGGATAAAGCCTTAAATCATCAAAATTGCTTTCAGCTATAGCTTTTTTAACAAAAGGAGAAGGAGGATATGGAGATTCATTTGTATTTAATTTTATATATTTTTTATCTCTGGGCTGTTCACCGGGAGTATAAGGTTCTATTGAATTAGCTTTGCTGCTTAAAAATTTATTCATAAATTAAATCCTTTTACACATTCTAATAACAGTATTATTATATATGATATTCTATTATATAACAATAATATTTTATTTGTTTAAGAGCCATAGATATTGCACACTTTTAGTTTAAAAAAAGAAGGTATTCCTTATAATTTAAATTGCTAGAAATAAACAAAAGGAATACCTATGA
>NZ_CASEGO010000039.1 GCF_949287625.1 uncultured Brachyspira sp.
ATAGGTATTCCTTTGGGGTTATTTATAGCAATTTAAATTATAAGGAATACCTTCTTTTTTTAAAATAAAAGTGTGCAATATCTATGGCTCTTAAACAAATAATTTATATAATATAAAATATTTAGAAATATATCTAACAATATCTATATTTCAAAACCAATTTTGTTTATAATTGTGTGTATTAAACAACATTTTATTTACAGCAGTAGTAATTTAAATATGTATACGGTACTTGCAGTAGAAAGAACTGCATCTTGATAGATTGAATATGTATTTTATACAGTATATAGAACATAATCTTTATAAGTTAAAACTAAATAATTTTATATATAATTTGTAAACTACTTTTGCAAAATATATAATACAAGTTCTATAATTAAATATTTATTTTCAAATTTATAAAAAAATAATAATATTTTCTTGACTGTATTTTTTTTCATTGTATCATAATGCCTATATTGTTAGGCAGAATGTATTATGAACATTGTAAATATAGAAGAAATTTTAAATAATTGTCAAACGGCTATAAAATATGAGTTTAGAAATAAATCATATCTTTTAGAGGCTATTACTCATAGAACTTATGCCAATGAATCAAAAAATAAAATGAAATATAATCAAAGGCTTGAGTTTTTAGGAGACTCTGTACTTTCTCTTATAATATCAGATTATTTATTTAAAAAGTACAATACAAGCAAAGAAGGTTTACTTTCCAAAGTAAAATCATCTTTGGTTTCTCAGAAAAGTTTAGCTGATATTTCAAAAGGGTTAAAACTTGGGGATTTTCTTCTTTTAGGACATGGAGAAGAGGTTTCTGGGGGACGCTATAGGGATAATATGCTTGAAGATTTATTTGAGGCTATAGTTGGAGCTATATACTTAGATTCTGGTATTAATAATGCTGCCAAATTTGTTATGACAGCATATAAAAATAAACTTACTAATCTTGATATAGAAAACTTTGATAAAGACTATAAAACTATATTTCAGGAACTTATACAAAAAAAACATAAAACAAGCCCTATATATAAATCTTATGAATATTACGATGAAAATAATCATGAGATGTTTAAAGCAGAAGTTTATGTTAATGATAAAAACTTTTCATCTGGAATAGGAAAAAGCAAAAAAGAGGCAGAAACCGAAGCTGCTAAAAAAGCATTAGAAAATATAGAAAGAGTAAGCAAAACCATAAAGAAAAACAGACAAAACAAACAGTAGTAATTTTTTTAATAAAAAATATATAAAGGAAAACATATGAATAAAATTATGATAGCTCCTTCAATATTAACTTCTTCATTTTTAAATTTGGAAAATACTATAAAAGAACTTGAAGAAGCTCAAAGTGATTATCTTCATTTAGATATTATGGACGGAGTATTTGTTCCTCAAATTACATTTGGCGCTAAAATAGTTTCTGATATAAAAAAAGCGAGCAGTATTCCGCTTGACGTTCATCTTATGATAGTAAATCCAGAAAAACATATTGATGATTTTGCCAAAGCTGGTGCTGATATTATAAGTGTGCATTATGAAGGAAATATTCATATACATAAAATTATTTATCAAATAAAATCGCATAATATAAAAGCAGGTATTGTACTTAATCCGCATACTAGAGTTGATGTTATAGAGCCTATTATAGATGATATTGATTATGTTCTTATTATGAGCGTAAATCCGGGATTTGGAGGACAAAAGTTTATAGAATCATCTGTAAAGAAAATAAAAGAAGCTAAAAAATTGATTGGTAATAGAGATATAATTCTTGCAGTTGACGGCGGAGTTAATCTTAATACATGTAATATGGTAATTGATGCAGGAGCAAATTTTCTTGTGGCAGGAAGTGCAATAATTGACAGCAATAATAAAAAAGATACTATTAATAAACTTAAGGGAAACAAATAATTTAAATAATTATTATTCAAAAATTCTTTTTATACAAATATTTGTATTTAATATATTATTATAATATTAAATTTTATGATAATTTATTATTTATATTTTATAAAAATATTATTTTTTTCACATTATAACTTGACATCATATTTTTATATAGTATAATAACAAATACTACATGTAAATATAAAGAGGTATAAATATGACTGAATTAACTGACAAACAAAGAGATATTTTTAATTTTTTGCAAAGATTTACCAATGAAAACGGATATCCTCCAACTGTAAAGGAGATTATGGTTCATTTTAACTTCGCTTCTCCAACAGCAGTAACAACCCATCTTACAGCTTTGGAAAAAAAGGGATACGTAAAAAAAACTGGTAAAAGAGCAAGAGGAAGTGTGCCTATAGATACATCAGAAAAAGGCAATCATAATATGGTAAGAATACCGCTTTTATCAAATGAAGTTAAAGCAGGTCTTTTAATGGATGTAGCTGATGAAACTGTAGAAGAAACATACTCTCTTCCAAAATCAATAGCTCAAGATGAAGGTAATTTCCTTATGAAAGTTATGGGTGATTCTATGATAAATGCCCACATAAAAGAAGGAGATATGGTATTAGTACACCCAACTAATCAGGCTGATAACGGAGATATAGTAGTAGCAAAAATTGATGATAATGGAAATGAAGAGATAACAATTAAAAGATTTTTCAGAGAAAAAGACCATATAAAACTTATGCCGGAAAATAAAAATTATCAGCCTATAATAAAAGAAAGTGTTTCTTTAGTAGGAAAAGTTGTAGGACTTATAAGGTTAAAAGTATGATTATATATCTTGTAAAAAAAAGAGGGGTTTATAAATCCCTCTTTTTATTGCATAATAATTATATAAAAAAATTAATTATCTATAATTTGTAAACTGCAAAGGTATAGGATAATCTTTACCTTTAAGCATTGTTATAACAGACTGCAAATCATCTTTTTTAGCTCCAGACACCCTTACCTGCTCATCTTGTATGCTTGCCTGAACTTTTAATTTCATATCTTTAATATCTTTTACTATCTGTTTCGCCAAATCTTTATCTATACCATGTACTATTTCATTAATCTCTCTAACTGCATCGCCTGCTGCTTTTTCTTTTTTCTTTTCTCTAAGGCATTTTTGATTTAAGCCTCTTTTAATAAATTTCTGAAATAGAATATCTTTTACCTGATTAAGTACAAAATCTGCAGGGGCAACTATAGTAATAGTTTTTTCTCCCTTATTAAGTTCTATTTGTATATTTTGTCCCTTAAAATCGAATCTATTATCTATTTCTTTAGCAGCAACATTAACACAGTCATCAATAACCTGCATATCAACCTCAGAAACTATATCAAAACTTGGATCTTTTGCCATAATTAACTCCTTTGTAAATTTGTAAATTTAATTTTTCTATTATTTATTACTCAACAATTTTTTGTAAAGTTTAGTATATTCCAAAGCACATTTATGAAGGGAATAATCTTTGCTCATAGCATTAGCCGCTAATTTATCCCATATATCTTTTTTATTATAATATAAATCAAAAGCTAAATCCATAGTATGAACAAAACTTTTAATACAATATTCATTAAATACAAATCCAGTTGACTTATTAATAGTTTTTGCTCCATTATAATTTATAACAGTGTCTTTAAGCCCGCCTACAGCATGCACTATAGGAATACTTCCATATTTCATACTATATATTTGATTAAGTCCGCAAGGCTCAAATCTGCTAGGCATCAAATACATATCGCTTCCTGCTGTAAGTCTATGAGCTAATGATTCATCAAAAGTAAATAGTACTTTTATGTTTTTAGCTCTATTAGCTCTGTCAATAAAATCTTCTTCAAAATCTTTAAAATAATTATTCTTACTGAAAAGAAAAATAAAATTAGCATTATAAGCTGAAATCTCAAAAAAAGACTGATATATCAAATCAAGTCCTTTCTGCGGGTCAAACCTAGAAATCATAGTCACAAGAGGACAAGATTTATTAACAAAACCAAACTCTTTATATAAAGAATTTCTTATAATTTTTTTCTTTGAAACAGTGTTTATATCATAATTATTTTTTATGTATTTGTCTGTTTTAGGGTCCCAATCTTCATCATGACCGCCATTAAGTATGCCGTATAATTTTGAAGACACATCTGAAAGTAAATTATTAAGTCCGCACCCGAACTCTTCTCCCTGTATCTCCTTAGCATATGATGGGCTTACAGTTGTAACGATATCAGATAGTATAATACCAGACTTTATAAAACTAACATTGCCGTAAAACTCCAATCTGCTATGGACAAAAAACTTCCAAGAAACATTTAATAGACCATAAATATCAACAGGAAAATTGCCCTGATATGCCAAATTGTGTATAGTAAATATAACTTTTAATTTTTTTAATGCTTCCTCTTCATTAAATACTTCTTTTATGTATAAAGCTATTAAAGCAGTCTGCCAATCATGAATATGTACTATATCTAGTTTAAAATTTTCTTTTTCGTATAAATATATTATAAGTTTAACTGCTGCCTTTGAAAATAATATAAATCTGCTTGCATTGTCATTATAATCAATACCATTTTCTGAATAAATACCATTTCTTTTAAATGAATTATCTTCTTTTATAAAATAAACATTTATATTATCATTATTAGGATGCTTAATTCTGGCAATATCAACTTTAACTATATTTTTACCATGTTCTATTTCTAATGTAGTTAATATATCTTTTTTGTTTATAAGTTTATAATTTTGTTTATACAATGGCACAACCAAAGAAGCATTAATATTTGAAGTCTTTCCAGCATTTTTTATAGAAGAAAGCTCTAAAGGCAGACTTCCTGCAATATCACCCAGCCCTCCTGTTTTAGAAAATGGATAGGCTTCACTGGATACCATAAATATATTCATAATTTACTTCCATCAAGAAAAAGTTTTTACTATAATATAGTTATATATCTTTTACGCCTAAAAATCAAGCTATTTATTTGTATAATAGACTTGTTTCAAAACTCAATTTCTTAATATTTATAGTTTTTTAATTTAATATTTTTTTAATTATAGTTGGGGCTTTGCTGCGAGCACACAGCCGTGCCAAACCCCACTTCTTTTGGTGACCCAAAGAAGCAAAAAGACTGCATGTTTATATACTAAAACTATAATTTATATAACATATAAAACATTATTTTTATAATTGATAAATTATAAAATTTTATACATAATCTTGTCAAGTACTTTTGAAACAAGTCTAATATAGTACAGAAAATAAAATATATTTTTTACTATAAAATTTAAAAAATTGTTTTATTTTCTATATAAAAAATATAATAAATAAAAAATGGGACTAAATTATGAAACTTTTTAAAGAACTTATTAAAGGATATAAAGTATCAAAAGAAAAGCAATTAACTAAAGAATGTTTAAATACTGAAATAAAAGGCATAGCATATAACTCAAAATTAATAAAGAAAAACCATATTTTTGTAGCAATAAAAGGATTAAAAGATGACGGACATAAATATATAGAAAGTGCCATTAATAATAAAGCAAGTATAATAATACATGATAATTCAGCTAATAAAAACTTTATAAAAGAATTAGAAAATAAATATAGTAATATACACTTTATTGCAGTAAAAAACCCAAGAGAATGTCTAGCTTATATTTCAGCAAAGTTTTTTGATGAGCCTACTAAAAAGATTAACACTATAGCAATTACTGGAACTAACGGCAAAACAACTACAACATATTTATTAAAATCGGTACTTGAAGCCAATAAAAATAAAACTGCTTTAATAGGCACTATAAAAAATATGATAGGAAAATCAGAAATAAAAACTAATCTCACAACTCCAGAATCTATTGATTTAGAGAATATATTTGACAAGGCATTAAAAAAAGAAGTGTCTCATATAGTTATGGAAGCCTCATCTCAGGCACTTGCTATGGATAGATGCGATTATTTAAATTATGATACAGCAATTTTTACTAATATCACAGAAGATCATCTTGATTATCATGGAGATATGCAAAATTATCTTAAAGCAAAATTAAAATTATTCTCACTTCTAAAAGAAAGCAGTAAAAAGAAAAAATTGGCAATAGTTAATATAGACACTGATAATTTTAAGCAAATATCAAATTATATAAAAAAACTTGATATAAAAATGGTTACATACGGACTTAATGAAAAAGCTGATTATTACGGAAAAATAATTTCTCTTAATTCAAAAAATACAGAATATGAGTTTTATGCTAAAGGAAAGTTTATATCAAAAGTAAAATTATCAATGCTTGGAAGATTTAATATTTTAAACTCATTATCAGTACTAGCTTATGCTTCTGAATATAAACTGGACATAGATAAATCAATTAAAGCTATGAAAAAAGTTCAGGTATCAGGAAGATTTGAGATAGTAACAAAAGAAAAACACCCATTTATTACAGCAGTTGATTATTCTCATACCCCAGACAGTTTAGAAAATATATTAAAAGAGGCTAGAAAATTAAATCCAAACAGAGTAATAGTGGTATTCGGATGCGGAGGAGACAGAGACAGAAAAAAACGTCCTATAATGGCAGGCATTGCAGAAAAATATGCTGATATTTCTATACTTACTACGGACAATCAAAGAACAGAAGACATTAATCAAATAATGAACGATATTGAAAAAGGATTTAAAAATAAAGATTATAAAAAAATTATAGATAGAAAAGAGGCAATATTTGAAGCTATAAAAGAAGCCAAAGAAAATGATATAGTTATAATAGCAGGCAAAGGTCATGAAACCTATCAAATATTCCCAGATAAAACAATACATTTTGATGACAGAGAAACAGCGAGAGATGCGTTAAAAGAATTTTATAAAGATATATAAAAATAAATAAACTGTATAATTTTAGAGTATAAATATAAAATTATACAGTTTACTCAAAAAATTTTAATTTTGACCATAGTATGAATTTTTTCCATGTTTTCTGAAATAATGCTTATCAAGCAAATATTGTTCTACTCTTGTTATTTCAGGGTTAATCTGTATAGTTCTATAAGCCATTTTAGCTACTTCTTCAAGTACAACAGCATTATGTACTGCATTATGAACATCTTTACCCCAAGCAAAAGGTCCATGAGATGATAATATTATACCTGGTATATCCATAGGATTAATTTTTCTTTCTTTTAAAGTCTCTATTATAACCAATCCAGTATTTTTTTCATAATCTGATTCTATCTCTTCTTTAGTTAAAGCTCTGGCACAAGGTATATCTCCATAGAAATAATCTGCATGAGTTGTTCCAAATGCTTTTATATCTTTTCTTGCCTGTGCCCAGCTAGTAGCATAACTTGAATGAGTATGAACTACAGCACCTATTTCTGGAAAAGCCTTATACAATTCTATATGAGTAGCAGTATCAGATGACGGTTTATACTTGCCTTCTTTTTTATTTCCTTCCAAATCCAATACAACCATATCATCAAATTTCATTGTATCATAGTCAACACCGCTTGGTTTTATAGCGAAAAGACCGCTTTCTCTGTCAATACCGCTTACATTACCCCAAGTGTAAATAACTAGATTTCTTCTTACAAGTTCAATATTACCGTCAAATACTATTTTTTTTAATTCGTCAAGCATATGTATGTCCCTTTAATAATTATAAGATATATTTTCTATTATGAAATAAATAATATATTATCATAATAGAAAATAAATATCATATAATAATATTATCTCATATTCCAATAAGCTTCATTCCATCTCATTTCTTTTCTAAATTCATTAATTTTAGTATTTTCATCTATTACCAAAAGTTCTATTTGAGCGATTTCGGCATAGTCTGTTAAATAATCAACATTAATTGCATTAGAATAAACAGTATGGTGACCGCCTCCAGCCAATATCCAAGCCTCAGCAGCAGTAGTTAAATTAGGTGCTGGTTTCCAAAGTACTCTTGCTACAGGCAATTTAGGGAATTTATTTTCTTCTATTTTGACAGCATTAACTACATTAACTGACATTCTGAATCTATTTTTCATTTCTACTATTGAAGTACATAAAGCAGGACCAGCCTGACCATTAAATACTAAACGTGCAGGTGCTTCTTTATCCCCTATTCCAAGTTCATGAACTTCTATATTAGGCTTAGACTCTGCTATAGAAGGACAAACTTCAAGCATATGAGCTCCTAAATTCATCATATTATTTTCTTCAAAATGATAAGTATAGTCTTCCATAAAAGAAGTACCGCCTTTCAAACCATTACCCATAACTTTTATAGTTCTAACTAAAGCAGATAATTTCCAATCACCTTCAGCACCAAATCCGTATCCGTCAGCCATTAATCTTTGAGTAGCAAGACCAGGTAATTGTTTCATTCCATACAAATCTTGGAATGTATTTGTAAATGCTTTTGCATTTTTATCTTTTAAAAATGCTCTTATAGCTATTTCTGTTTTTGCCTGTTCTTTTATATGAGATATTGTATATTCTTTATTATCTCCATAAACTATATTATAAGTATCTTCATACTCTTTCATAAGTTTATCTATTTCAGCATCGGTAACCTGACTCATATATTTTACTAAATCACCAACAGCATAATACTGAACAGACCAGCCGAATTTTATCATAGCTTCAACTTTATCACCGTCAGTAACAGCAACATCTCTCATATTATCACCGAATCTTACAATAGTCATGTCCATACCGTCAATATAAGCAACAGCAGCTCTCATCCATACAGCTATTCTATCCTGTACATTTTTACTAGACCAGTGACCTGCTATAACTTTACGAGGTATATTCATTCTTGATGCAGCAAAACCAAATTCTCTGTCTCCATGTGCTGATTGGTTTAAATTCATAAAATCCATATCTATTTTGTCATAAGGTATTTCTACATTGAATTGAGTATTTAATTCAAGCATAGGTTTTTTTAATACACTAAGCCCTTTTATCCAAGTTTTTGCTGGTGAAAATGTATGCATCCAGCATATTACCCCTGCACAATTAACGCTTGAATTTGCTTCATTTAATTGTGCTAATATTTTATCAGAATCTGTTAATATTTCTTTACATACCACTTTATATGGAAGTCCGCTGTTATTTAATGCTTCAGCTATTTTTTTTGAATTAGCTCTAACCTCTTTTAAAGTTTCTTCTCCATATAAATACTGACTGCCTGTCAAAAACCAAAATTCATATTTAGATAAATCCATCATAATACTTATCCTCCGCAAATTAGTTATTATTAATTAATTTCTCACTAAAATTAGCAAGCTCTTTATATTTTTTGTATAATGTTTCATATACCTTTACATTCTCTTCTATAGGCTTATGAACTCTGTCTATTCCAGCAGACAAAGCATTCTGAGCCTCAAAAACACTGTCATATAAACCATAAGCCTTAGCAGCAAATACGGCCGCCCCAATAGCAGGAGCCTGATCGCCTTTGGTTACATATATTTCTCTATTTGTAACATCAGCCAATATCTGCATTCCTAGTACGCTTTTTCTAGCAACACCGCCTATAGCCATAACTTTTTTAATTTCTATGCCGCCATCTTCAAAACATTCTATTATAGCCCTCGCTCCATACGCTGTTGACTCTAAAAGCATTTTCATAAAAATAGGAGCATCTACACCTAATGACATTCCAAATATAGACGCTTTTAAATTCTGATTAGCAAAAGGAGTTCTTCTTCCATTAATCCAATCCACAGCTACAGGAGAGGCTTCAGTGGTTTTTATATTACTAGCCTCTTCTTCCAATAAAGGCAGTATTTTTTTCTCAAACATTTCTGTCTCTTCTTCAGATGTTTTTAATATATTTTTATAAGGCCACATTAATAAACTTCTAAACCAAGAATAATAATCACCGTAAGCAGACTGACCTGCTTCATAACCTATATATCCTTCAACAACAGAACTATCTACCTGACCGCATATTCCTTTTACTAGCTTTTCTTCGCCGTTTGGTAAATTTCCAATAGTAACATCGCAGGTAGAAGTACCTATACTTTTTACCAAAACACCAACATCAACTAAACCGCCTACAGCACCTATATGTGCATCATAAGCTCCTACACATACTAATATACCTTCATTAAGTCCAAATTTATCAGCCCATTCTTTTGTTAAATATCCCTCAATAGTTTCAGTTGAATATGTTTCTGTTCCTAATGAGTCTCTAATATCGCCTAGTTTAGAATCAAATTTATCAAAGAAACTTCTAGGCGGATATCCTCCCCAGCTTTTATGCCACATGCATTTATGACCTGCAGCACATCTGCTTCTTTTTATAGTGCTTGGATTCGTATTTCCGCATAATACAGCTGTTATCCAGTCGCAATGCTCCATAACTGTATACACTGCTTCTTTTACAGCTTTATTATTTCTAATCACATGCAGAGTTTTTGCCCAAAACCATTCAGTAGAATAAACTCCTCCAAGATATTGAGTATAATCAACATCATTGCTATGAGAAACTTTATTAATCTCATCTGCCTCTTTTACTGAAGTATGATCTTTCCAAAGTATAAACATAGCATCAGGATCATCTTTGAACTTTTCACTCATAGCTAAAGGCATTCCATCTTTATCGCATAAACATGGAGTAGAGCCTGTTGTATCTATGCATATACCTCTAATCTTTTCAGATACATTATTAAAATTTTTATCAGCCTCTTTAACAGCATTATTAACAGCCTCTGTCAAACTTTCAATATAGTCTAAAGGATGCTGTCTGAATTGATTTATTTGTTTATTGCAGTAAAGTCCTTTCTTCCATCTTTGATAATAGCTTACATAACTGCCAACAACGTTTCCGTCTCTTGCATCTAAAATAACAACTCTAACAGAATCAGAACCAAAATCTGCACCTAATACATAATGCTCGCCAACATTAAAGTTTTTCATTTTATCATTAGTCTCCGTTTTTTAATTTTTTTCATAAAGGATTTTTTATAAAAATCCTTTATGAAATATTAAGAACATTAATTAATTTGTCATTCTACATTTGTTTTCTTAACAAAAAAAGTTTGGAATAGTATAAAGAATAAAAGCAGTATACCTATAGCTATTCTAGTCCACCATGAACTTAGAGTACCCTGAAACATTATCAAAGTTTGTATAACTCCTAATATTAATACCCCAAAAAGAGTACCTACAACATTTCCAACTCCTCCAGATAAAAGAGTTCCTCCTATTACACAAGAAGCTATAGTATCTAATTCACCGCCCTGAGCATGTAAAGAATATCCAGATAACATATATAAAGCAAATACAACGCCTGATAGAGAAGCCAAAAATCCATTAATAGTATATACAATTACTTTTGTTTTTTTAACTCCTAATCCCATTAACATAGCTGATTGCTCATTTCCTCCCATTGCATACAATATTCTGCCGAATTTTGTATACTCAAGTATAATATATGATATTACTATAACAATTATAGCTATAATAACATTTATAGTAATAGAACCATTAATAAAAGGAATTTTAAATAAAGCTATTTTCTGAAATAAATCATTATTAATAGTTATGGATTCTGTACTTATGATGTAGCATAAACCTCTAGCCAAAAACATTCCAGCAAGTGTTACTATAAAAGGAGCCACATTAAATATACTTATAACTATTCCATGCACAAGCCCAAATATAGTTCCTACAGATAATGAGATAACTACAACAAAAATGGGATTTATTCCGACTTTTTCACTTAGATGTGCCATAACCATAGTAGTCAATGCTATAAGAGAACCTACTGAAAGATCTATACCTCCTGTTATTATAACCATAGTCATTCCAGCAGCTGTAATCATCATAAATGCATTATCTATGAACAAATTATAAAATACCTGAGTAGAAAAGAACCCTCTAAACAGTATACTTCCTACCAAAAACATCAATATAAATAATGTTATTGTTATAGATACGGATATATTTCTTTTGATAAATGATACAAATTTATTATTACTCATATAATTTACCGCCTTTTTTTACAAATGGTTTTGCTACAAAGTTTCTAAACTCTTCTGATTGTATTAAGCTTATAATAAATACAACTATAGCTTTTATAACTAAAGTTATTTCAGGAGGAACTCCTGTAGAATATATAGTTGTAGTTAAAGTCTGTATAATAATAGCACCTATTACAGTACCCATAATATAGAATTTACCGCCATTAAGAGAAGTACCGCCTATTACAACAGCTAATATTGCATCCATTTCAAATAGCAATCCTGCATTGTTAGCATCAGCACTTTTTACATTAGAACAAACTATTAAACCAGATATTGCAGAACAAAATCCGCAAAAAGCATAGGATATGAATAATATTATACCAGCTTTAATACCAGAAAGTCTGCTGGCTTCTCTATTTATACCAACAGATTCCAAGAATAAGCCTAATGCTGTTTTTCTTGTAAAAATAATAGTTAATACAATTATTACTGCTGATATTATTATAGTAAAAGGAATTTTAAATATATATCCATTACCAATAAAGAAAAATGGTGCATAATAAACTGTTATAATTTCACCATTTGTTATTAATTGTGCTATTCCTCTTCCTACAACCATCAATATAAGTGTAGCTATGATAGGCGGAATTTTGATTTTAGATACCAAAAAACCATTCCAGCCGCCGCATACAACTCCTACTAATATGGCTACAATAATAGCAAAAGGCATAGGATAATTTGAGATATAATTCTGAGTACCATCTGCTAGAAGAACTAATTTTCCCCCTATCAAACTTGCAGCAACTGAACCTGTTATTGATACAATAGCACCTACTGATAAATCTATTCCGCCTGTTGCTATAACCAATGTCATTCCTATAGCAACCAACATTACTGGAGCAGATCTATGGAGTATATCTATTAAATTACCATATAATCTATCTCCCATTATTTCTATTTTAAAGAAATTTGGAGTGAATATTAGATTATAAAGTAATATAATACATAAAGCTAAAATAGGCCAAAAATATTTATATTTTCTTATTTTATTAAATTTTTCCATATTATTTTTCCTGAGCAATACTATTTAATATATTCTTTTCATTTATATCATTTCCAAAAAGTTCTTTGATTTTTCTATTATCTTTAAATATCACAACCTTATCAGATGAACGTATAACCTCTTCTATTTCCGAAGATATAAAGATAAAAGACATTCCGTTATTACTCAAATCAAGCATCATTTTTTGTATTTCAGATTTTGCTCCTATATCTATACCTCTAGTTGGTTCATCTAATATTAATAATTCAGGATCCGTACAAAGCCATCTTGCCAGAAGAACTTTTTGCTGATTTCCTCCGCTTAAAAATTTAATTGGTTTATTAGCATCAACTGTTACAACATTTAATGCTTTAATATATTTATTCGCTATTTCTTCCTGTTTTTTTCTATCAATATAATTAAATATCCCTCTCTTAGCCTGCAATGCTAATATAATATTTTCTCTAATACTTAAATCTCCAATAATACCCTCTAATTTTCTATCTTCCGAACAAAAACCTATTTTATTATTTATAGCATCAATAGGCTGAGAAAAATCTTTTTTCTCATTTCTAATAAAAATACTGCCCGTATCTTTTTTGACTGCACCAAAAATAAGTTTTGCTGTTTCACTTCTTCCAGAACCCAATAAACCAGAAAATCCTACTATTTCTCCTTTATTAATATTAAATGATACAGGATGCATATATGTCTTTTTACCTATATTATCTATTTTAATAAAGTCATCAAAATGTTCTGTGTATTCTTTTTTATTTACAGAAGATGATATATCATCGTATTCTTTTCCAAGCATCTCTTTTATTAAATCTATTTTACTTAATTCAGAGGCGTTGTGTGTTCCAACTAAAGCACCATTTCTTAATACAGTTATTGTATCAGATATTTTATACACCTGATCTAAAAAATGTGTTACAAATATTATACCTAATCCATCATTTTTTAACTTTCTAATAATATCAAAAAGCTGATTAACTTCATTCTCTTCAAGTGATGATGTAGGTTCATCTAATATTAGTATTTTAGCATTTAATTGAAGTGCTCTAGTAATAGCTATCATCTGCTGTATACCCAAAGAATAGTATGATAAAGGCTTAGTAACATCTATATTTAATGATAGTTTATCTACTGCTTCTTGTGCATTATTAATTAATTGCTTTTTATCAATAAATAAACCAAATTTTTTAGGTTCTCTGCCTATAAAAATATTCTCTGCTACAGTCAAATTATTACATAAATTTACTTCTTGATAAACTGAACTAATACCTATTTTTTGAGCATCTAAAGGTGATGACGGATATACTCTTTGACCATCTAAAATTATTTCTCCGCTGTCTAATTTATGAACACCTGTAAGAACTTTAATTAAGGTAGATTTGCCAGCTCCATTTTCTCCCATAAGAGCACATACTTCACCAGATTTCAATGAAAAATTTATTCCTTTTAGAGCTTGTACTCCTATAAAAGATTTCTTTATGTTTTTCATTTCTAAAATAGTTTTCATAATATCCTTTCCTTTTGTATAGTATCCTAATTTAATATAATTAGGATACTATAACATTAGAAATAATTATTAATATTGTCTATTAGGGAATTCCTGAGCGGCAACTTCAGCTGGGAATATACCTTCTTCTACATATAAAGATTTAGGAACTTCCTCTCCTGCCACAACTTTTTTAACAGTTTCCATTAAAAGATCACCAAATAGAGGATTACATTCTATAGTACAATTAAGTTTTCCAGCCATCATAGCTTCAAAAGCACCTCTAACTCCGTCAATAGATACTATAACAATATCTTCACCAGGTTTTTTACCAGCTTCTTCTATAGCTTGTATAGCACCTATAGCCATATCATCATTATGAGCAAATAATATATCTATTTTAGGCTCTGCTTTCAAAAATGCTTCCATTACTTCTTTACCTTTTGCTCTAGTAAAATCACCTGTTTGTGAACGTATAACTTTATAATTAGGATAATTAGTTATAACTTCTAAAAAACCTTTTTGTCTGTCATTAGCAGGAGAACTTCCTACTGTTCCTTGAAGTTCAACTATATTCAATTCTTCTGTGCCTCTGCCTAATCCATTCATGTATTCAACTAGCCAATTAGCTGCTCTTCTTCCTTCTTCTATAAAATCAGAACCAATAAAAGCAACATATAAATCATCACTGCTCACTGTTGCTCTTCTATCTGTAACTATTACTGGAATATTAGCTTGTTTAGCTTCTTGTAAAACAGCTTCGAATCCTGATTCTACTACAGGAGAAAATGCTATTGCATCTACTTTTCTAGCTATAAAACTTCTTATAGCTTTTATTTGATTTTCTTGTTTTTGCTGTGCATCTGAGAAAACTAATTCTATGTTTGCATTAGATGCAGCTTCTCTTATAGATTTAGTATTTGCTGTTCTATATTCGCTCTCAGCACCAACTTGAGCAAATCCAAGAACTATCTGTTTTTCCCCTCCTGAAGATGTATTTCCTCCAGAACAAGAAATTATAAAGAACATTAAAGAACAAATGATAATAGATAATTTTTTTATCATAGTTAAGCCCCCAAAATATTTATTTTATTTATACATTTAGACTAGGAAAAAATGGTGGCATTATATACTATAATTATTACCTTTATACTACAAATTTGATTTTTTAAGAATTATTTATTTTTTATACCATATTCATCTCTGAATTTCTTTGGAGTTGTACCAGTCCATTTCTTAAATATTTTTATATAATGACTTTGAGAATAAAAAGAAAAATATTGTGCTATCTCCCCAAAAGAATATTCATAATATATAAGCATATTTTTTGAAAATGTAATCTTTTCTCTTTGTATATAGTCTTTTATTGTGATACCTTCCTGTTTGCTAAATACCCTTGAAAGATATTCTGAATTGGTATAAAGTTTTTTTGCTATATCTTTAACAACAATTTTTTTATTAATATTTTTTATAATGATCTCTTTGCATTGATTTATTAAATAATTTTTATTGTCTATATGTTCATTATTCTTTTCATTGTATACCAGCTGAGTAAAATAAAACTGAGCCTCTCTTTCTATAGATTGTATATGTTCTATTTTATTAGTATCTTCTAATTTTCTTACGAAATTATCGCAAATTGAAAAAGAAACTTCCGAAGAAATACCTCCATCTATGGCAGCCCTGCTTGATAAACATATATGGCATATAGCTACATTTTTATATGAACGAATTTTATCCTTAGCCATAACCCCATACTGACCTATGAACTTTTCATCTAAACTCTGCTTCAAACTATTTAAATCCCCATTTCTAATACTTTCTAATATTCTAAGCTCTCTGTCATAAGGATTATGAAATACATTATTAGAATATGTATTTATGTATGTATCAGTAATTTCCTTATTTATTTTATGAAGTAATTCTTCGTTAATAAAATTATTAATAAGCATTTCATCATAAGATACTTCTGTATTATTATATAAATTATGAATAAATAAAATCTCTTCACAAAATATATCTAAAGGTATCTCTAACATATTTTCAGAATCATTTGATATACTATTTATACAATTAGGACCTACTATGATCTTTTTATCTGATAAAATAATAGAAGAATAAACTATATTATCTCTATCTATACTTAATATGGGATAATCTATATTGGCATTTACAAGGAGAAAATTCTGAAGTCTTGTATCTATAGAATCTTTACAATCCTCATAAATTCCTATAGTTTTCTCTAAAATATTGTTTGAATTATATATTCTTACAGGAGACTGAATCATTTTTAAAATATGGCTGCATATATATTCTATATTCATAGTATATATTTTAGTATATAAATTTATAAATAATATTCAATATGATATAAGAATAAAAACTATTTTTTAATACAGCAATCTTTACAAATAAATATATTTTAATACATATTATATAAATATAAAAAATAGGCGGTTACATTCCAAACAACCCAAGTATAGAAACTAAAAGATAATCAGTAATAAGTATTATCATAAAGCTGTAAACAACACTTGTAGTAGTAGCTTTACCTACACCTTCAGCTCCTCCTGAAGTTCTAAAACCGTAAAAACAAGATATAAGCATAACTTCAGCACCAAATATTGTAGACTTAATTAAACTTCCTATAAAATCTCCAAGCGATATAACAGATATAGCACTATCAAAATAATGAATAGGATCACTCCTAAGTACAAATACCGTAACTATAGCTCCTCCCAAAACACCTATAATATCCGCAGAAACTGTGAGCATAGGAAGCGATATAACAGCAGCCCAAAAACGAGGTACAGCAACATACTCTATAGGATTAGTATATAAAGTTTTCAAAGCATCTAACTGCTCGCTTACCTGCATAGTACCTATTTCAGCAGTAACAGAACTGCCTACCCTTCCTGCAAATATCAAAGCAAGAAGCATAGGTGATAACTCCTTAACCATAGCCTTACCAACCATAGAGCCTACAAACTGAGAAATACCCTTTAATACACTGTCAAGTACTACAGCTATCTGCAAAGACATAACCATACCAGTACACAGCACTGTAACAGCAGCAACAACAAATGAATCAACCCCCATTCTTACTATCTGCTCTCTTAAAAGTTTAAAAGAGAAAGAAGATCTGAAAGTATATCTGAATACCTCTATAAGAAGAGCAGCAAATTCACCCAAAGCTGCAAGAAAATAGTTTATTTTATTTTTAACACCTTTTCGTAATTCTATTTTTACATCAAATAATTCCATAATAAAATTACCCCTATAATATATTAAGCGTCATTACTGTTATTATATATATTCTCAAATCTAGTCTGGTCAGCTATAAAATGAAGCGGTATTCCATCATGTATAGCACCATTTCTATGTTTTGCAAGTATTACTTCAACCTGATTAGTTTTGTCATCTATAACTTCATCATCTTTTTCTTCTTTATTTGGCTTTTGTCTATGAAGAAACATAACAATATCTGCATCCTGCTCTATAGAACCAGACTCTCTAAGGTCTGAAAGTCTAGGCTTATCCTGTCTCTGTTCAACAGCCCTAGATAACTGAGCCAAAGATATAACAGGCACATTAAGCTCCTTAGCCAATGCTTTAAGCCCCCTCGAAATATCCGCTATTTCCTGCTCTCTTGTACCGTTTCTTCTAGTCTGAACGCCTGAATGAATAAGCTGAAGATAATCTACAACTATTAATTTTAAATCAATTTCTTTTCCGGAAGTTTTACTCATCTCGGCAAATCTATACTTCATCTGCCTAGCTATACCTCGTATTTCCATTATAGTTAATTGACTGGAATCGTCTATCAAAAGATTAGCCTGAGATAAGCTATTAAAAGTCTGTCCTAATTTAGTCCATTCCTGCTTTTCCAAGTCTCCAGATCTTATTCTTGATAAACTAATTCTAGCTTTACTTGCTATCAATCTTTCTACAAGCTGCATTCGGCTCATCTCAAGAGAGAAAAAACCTATACCAAATCCTGTAGTTTCTATATTAGTAATAACATGCTCCACTATATTAAGTGCAAAACTTGTTTTACCTACAGAAGGTCTTGCCGCTAATATAATCAAATCCGAAGGCTGAAAACCATGAGTAATTTTATCAAGCGATATAAAACCAGAGGGAACACCTGTTACAGTACCTTTATGCTTTTTTCGGCTCTCTATAGTAGTTAAAGCCTCATAAAGCAAATCCCGTATATGAATAAAATCATTACTTAATCTTCTTTGAGTAACCTCAAAGATTTTTTTCTCAGCAAAATCAGCTATTTCTTTAGTTTCTGCATCCTTTGCTTCATAAGCTGATTTTTGTATATCCTGAGTTGCTGTTATTAAATCTCTAAGCAATGATTTTTCAGCGATAATTTCAGCATAATATTTGGCATTTTGATGAAAAGGCGTACCGTCTATTATACGCATTAAATAAGCTTCATCATTTTGAATAATCTTCTCAAACAGTCCGTTTTCTTTAAGATATCTTAAAGTGGTTTCGGCATTAACCGCTATACCCCTATTATTCATCTCTATGATACTTTCATAAAGCAGTCTGTTTCTTTCACTGTAGAAATCGGTAGATTTTATTTTGGATAAAGCTGCGGATATAGCCTGAGAGTTTTGAAGCATCGCCCCCAATAGAGACTCTTCAGCCTCTATTGAGCAGGGTGTATTATTCATAAATATTATGCCTATTAATTGATACTAAGCCTTAATGTCAAGCTTGTACAGTTTCAGAAGTATTATTATTTTCTTCTTTTATTTCCTCTGTTACTTCTACAACTTCTTTATCATCTATATTGATAACTTTAATTTTGATAACAGCATTAACACTATGATATAATTTTATTTCAACATCAAACTCGCCAAGTTCTTTAATATGTTTTTCCATATGAACATCGCGTTTATTTATATCAATTTCTTTTTCTTTTAAAGCATCAACTATAGTCTGCTGACTAACAGAACCGTATAATTTACCGTTTTCAGCAACTTTCATAGGTATAACTACACTTATATCAACAATTTTACCTTTTAATATTTCAGCTTCCATTTTTCTTTTAGCTCTTTTTTTCTCTAAACTTTTCTGCATTTGAGCTAAAGTTCTTAAATTAGCTGTATTTTTTATTACAGCTATATTTCTTGGAATAAGGTAATTTCTTGCATAGCCGTCTTTAACTTTACATATATCACCTTCATAACCTAATGATATAAAATCTTTTTTTAAGATAACTTCCATTTGCCTTCTCCTTGATATCGCTATTAAATAATATAATAAATTTCTAGTTTACAATTTACATATTATATCATATTACGCATATTATAGCAAGTGCTTTATATACAAATACTTCTATATAGTATATTGATTTTTTTTATCCTTATGTTATAATAATTAGACTATTCTAACATAAGGAGTGAATGTGATATGAAATATTCTATAGTTTATACTAGCAAAAGCGGTAATACAGAAAAATTAGCATTAGCTATAAAAGAATCTGCTGACGGAGAATGTCTTCAATGCGTAAAAGCTGATGCGGCAGATGCTAATAAAATTAACGAATCTGACTTAGTATTTGTAGGTGCTGGAAGTTATAAAGGTACTTGTGATGAGGCTGCTGGTAAGTTTATGCAGACTTTGAAAAATAAAAAAGTATTTTTATTTATGACTGTAGGCTACGGAAATAATCAGGAATATTATGATAAAATGCTTAATCCTGCAAAAACTTTCTTGGATTCTTCTAATACATTAGTTGGTACTTATGCTTGTCAGGGTCAATGGATAGACGGACAAAAGAAAAATTTAGAAAATATGCTTGAAAAAGCTGCAACTGATGATGAGAAAAAAGTTGTTCAGTCTAAATTAGCTAATTATGACAATGCTATGGGACACCCTAATGCTGATGATTTAAATAAATTGAAAGAAGCTATTAAAACTCTATAAATATTTACCCATAAAAAGTAACCCTCTATAATAGGATATATTATTCTATTATAGAGGGCTTTTCATATTTTTATGCAAATTAAATTCTATTCAAATCTATAGGAAGCTCCAAAACTCTAACAGTATTTTCTAAGGCTTTTCTCATAATATCTTCGCTTTTCTCACCGCTTGCCTCCGCTAATACTTCAACCGTATATGGTATAAATGATGGCTCATTTGCCCTACCCCTTACTTTCTGAGGAGTTAAATACGGTGCATCTGTTTCTATTGTAAACATATCCTTTGGAACATACTTAAAAGCATCTCTTATAAAATCATTCTTCATATATGTAGATGACCCTGAAAAAGAAAGTATATACCCCAAATCCAAAGCATTTTTAGCATCTTCAACATTTCCGCTGAAACAATGAAATATGCCTCTTTTTGGTATATCGGCTTCTCTAAGAATTTTAAAAGTATCTTTAAATGCATTTCTGCTATGTATCAATATAGGAAGGTCTGTATTTTTAGCAGCCTCGCACAAAGCCAAGAAAAACTCACGCTGCTCATTTTTATTTGAATCATCATGATAATAGTCAAGCCCTATTTCACCCACAGCATATATTGACTTATTTTTATTTTTTAATGTCTTTTTATTTAAATTTTTTATTTTTAATTCAAAAGCCTTTAATGTATCCTCATCATTTTCATTTGCATAGTCTGGATAATACCCCATACTAAAAAATACACCCTCAGCATCAGAAAGTATAAACATACGTTCATCTATATCATTAGGGTGAACTCCTATATCAACAAAATAAAATATACCCGCCTTATTAGCTCTATCTAAAACCTCTTCCAATTCTTTACTCTTCTTTGATATATATGTAAGATGGCAATGACTGTCTATCATTATGTTAACTCCAATTATTATTTATTCTTCCAAATTATCGCCTGAAAGTATATGAAAATGCACATGAAATACGCTTTGTCCTGCACCTTTTCCGCAATTATTTATAACTCTGAAAGATTCTAATTTCTGTTCTTTAGCAACTTCCTTTATAGTTTCTAAAACTTTATTCATCAAAAACTCATCTATCTCCAATATATTTCTAACATGAGGTTTTGGAACAACAAGCAAATGTACTTTAGCTTTTGGATTCAAATCTGCAAATACAACACAGTATTCATTTTCTTTTATAAAATTTGAAGGAATCTCTCCTTTAATTATTTTACAGAATATACAGTCTTTATCAAAATATTTATTATCATTATAATTACTCATAAAAAACTCCAATAGAAATATTATAAAATCGTTTAATAATATAAACTAAAATAAAAAATTAATCTATATATTATACTTGTTTCAAAACTAAATTTCTTAATATTTATAGTTTTCAAATTTAATATTTTTTTAATTATAGTTGGGGCTTTGCCCCAAACCCCACTTCTTTTGGTGACCCAAAGAAGCAAAAAGACTGCATATTTATATACTAAAAAGGATAAATCATACAACATATAAAACATATAATTTATATAATAGTTAATATTATATAAATTAGCATAAAATAATAAACTCATAAAATTATTTGTCAAGTACTTTTGAAACAAGTCTTATATATTATTATACTCTATTT
>NZ_CASEGO010000040.1 GCF_949287625.1 uncultured Brachyspira sp.
TAGAAATAAAAGTAATAAGTGGAAAAAAGAACTATCAATAGCATTAGCAGAGAATTTTCATCTGTTTGGAAATTGACAAATTATATTTGTTTAGGTATAATATCATGTTTATATGATTCTTTTTTTATAGAACAAATAAAATCTTTATACCAATTAGACAAAAAAACTTTTTGATTCATAGAAACAAAATAACTTTGTAAATGCTCTTCAAAACCTTCGCATTTTAAAAATTTGAACATACCCCATACATCAGTATCTTTATTTTCCATATTTTCTACTATATCTTGAAGATTAAAAAAAGGACCGTATACAGAATCATTACAAAGTATTAAATAGTTATAGTTTTTCAATATGTCATTTTCTTTAGCGTATAGATATCCTCTTTTATAAGATCCGAAATCATATTCTTCATGCCTTCCATTAATTATATGTATACAGTAACCAGATATTTTTTCTAATTCACTGTCAAGCATATTACAATCGGATACATAAATAATATCAGCTATTTTTTTTAATTCTTTTATATAATATACTACATAGTCATCTACAATATTATCTTTATCATATCCTGCAAATATAACTAATCTTTTTTTCATAATCATATCGTATTATTTTACTTAAGATGAATAATTTAATTCTATCCATTTTTTATATTCACCGCTTTTTACATCATATACCCATTCTTTATTATTTAAATACCAATCTATAGTTATATCAATAGCTGTATTAAAATCGTATTGTCTTTGCCAGCCTAATTCTTTTTTTATCTTTTCGCAATTAATAGCATATCTCCTGTCATGACCTGCTCTGTCTTTTACAAACTTTATTAATCTTTTATAATAATCTTTATCTTTATTCATTTTAGACGCTAATTTTTCACATAAAATATTTACCATATCAATATTTGTTATTTCATTTTCTCCCCCGATGTTATAAGTCTCACCTACTCTGCCCTTATACATAATATCTAATACCGCATTATTATGATCTTCAACAAATATCCAATCTCTTATATTCTTACCATCTCCATATACAGGCAAATCTTTTTCTTCAATAATATTTGATATCATAAGCGGTATTAATTTTTCAGGGAATTGATACGGTCCGTAATTATTGCTGCAGTTAGATATTGTAACAGGTAAATTATAAGTATGATAATATGCTTTTATAATATGATCGCTTGAAGCCTTTGAAGCAGAGTAAGGACTTCTAGGATCATACGCTGTTGTTTCATAAAAATAACCAGTATCTGCTAATGAACCGTAAACTTCATCTGTGCTTATATGGTGAAAAAGTTTTCCGTCTGAATTATCCTTCCATAAATTACGAGCAGCTTCTAATAATGTAAATGTACCGATAATATTAGTTTCAATAAAATCTTTAGGTCCGAATATTGAACGGTCAACATGACTTTCTGCGGCAAAATGCACTATACAGTCTGGTTTATACTTTTCAAATATGCTATTAACTTTTTTAGCATCGCAAATATTTACCCTCTCAAAGCAATATCTATCTTTATATTTGTTTTCTATATCTATTAAATTTTTTATATTACCAGCATAAGTTAGGGCATCTATATTTATTATTCTTACATTATAATTAGTTTTCTCAAAAATATATTTAATAAAATTAGTACCTATAAAACCGCATCCGCCAGTTACTAAAACAGTATCAAACTTTCTCATATATTCTCCATAATTATCTTATTAAATTAAATAAATAATTTCCATATTCCGTATTTTTTAACTTAAAAGCAATTTTATCAATATCTTCTTTATTAATCCATTTGTTATTATAAGCTATCTCCTCAAGACAGGCAATCTGCATACCTTCCACATTTTCAACTGATGACACAAACTCAGAAGCTCTTAATAAACTATCTCTAGTACCAGTATCAAGCCAAGCAAATCCTCTTCCCAATACTTCAACTTTTAATTTTTTATTTTCTAAATAAACCTTATTAACATCTGTTATTTCTAATTCTCCTCTGGGAGATGGTTTTATATTTTTAGCTATATTAATTACATCATTATCATAAAAATAAAGTCCAGTAACAGCATAAGGCGATTTTGGATTTTTAGGTTTTTCTTCTATTGAAACAGCATTATTATTTTCATCTATTTCTACAATACCGAAACGTTCATGGTCTTTAACTTTATAAGCAAATATAACAGCTCCGTCATTAATTTTAGAACTTCTTTCTAATATATGAGTAAAACTTTGACCGAAAAAGATATTATCTCCAAGTATCATAGAAACATTATCTTTACCTATAAAGTTTTCACCTATAATAAAAGCCTCAGCAAGTCCGTTAGGTTCTTTTTGTACAGCATATTCAATATTACAGCCCCATTGACTGCCGTCTTGCAATAATCTTTTAAAAAGAGGCGTATCATTTTCAGTTGAAATTAAAAGTATATCTCTAATTCCAGCAAGCATCAAAACAGACAAAGGATAATACACCATAGGTTTATCATATACAGGTAATAACTGTTTTGATATAGCTGTTGTCATAGGATAAAGCCTTGTACCGCTTCCTCCTGCTAACACTATTCCTTTCATAAAAACTCCTACAACTATTTATTTTTGTATATCTCAAAAAATTTATTTAAGCTATACTCATAATCACATATTTTAGCATATTTTCTAATTTTTTCTACAGATAAAACACTGTATTTTGGTCTTTGTGCTTTAGTAGGATATTCTTCGCTATTACATTGATTTACTATGCAGTTATTATTTATAATATTAAACTCTTTTCCTTTTTTATATATAGCTTTTGCAAAATCATACCAAGAAATATTACCATTATTAGTGTAATGATAAAGCCCATAATCAAAATTATTTTTATTTATTATATCAAAAACTGTTTCAGCTGCATCTAATGTATGCGTTGGAGACCCAAATTGATCATTAACCACTTTTATGCTATCTTTACTATTCATAAAATTTATCATGGTATATACAAAGTTTTTACCATATATACCATAAAGCCAAGATATTCTAATAACAATAGAATTTTCTAATGACAATGCATATTTTTCACCTTCTAGTTTGCTTTTACCATAAACATTAATAGGATTAGTTTTATCTTCTTCTGTATATGGTTTACTAGCTTCACCGTCAAATACATAATCAGTAGAAAAATGGATTAAATCAGCTTTAATATTTGATGATATTTCAGATATATTTTTAACTCCGTCTCTATTAACCTTATAACAAATATCTTTTTCATCTTCTGCTAAATCTACCTTAGTATAGGCAGAACAGTTAATAATAGTTTTTATATTTTTATCTTTTACAAAATCATTAAGTATATCTATATTAGTAATATCTATATCTGAAGCTGTTGCTATATATTCTACATTATTTTTATTAAACACATTAATTATATCATTAGCAAGCATTCCATTTTTACCGATAATCCAAATCATAAAAATTATTCTCCAATCCAAATACCATCTAATGAAAAATATTTTTTATTGTTATCGAAAGAAGGTAATTTTAAATCTTTATCAGAAACAATTATATTACTAATATCAGAAGTCCAATCAATATTAATAGTTTTATCATTATAAATTATACCGCCCTCATCTTCAGGGTGATAAAAGTCAGAACATTTATATGCAAAAACAGCAGTTTCACTTAAAACAATAAAACCATGAGCAAAACCTTTGGGAATAAAAAACTGTTTTTTATTTTCTTCTGTGAGTAATACTCCGTAATATTTACCAAAAGTCGGTGAATCATTTCTCAAATCAACTGCCACATCAAAAACTTCGCCTTCCAAAACCCTAACCAATTTAGCCTGACAGAATTTTTTCTGATAATGAAGTCCTCTTAATACATTTTTAGCAGATTTTGATTGATTGTCCTGAACAAATTTTTCTTTAATACCAGATTCGAAAAAATCTTTTTCACTATAAGTTTCTAAAAAATATCCTCTGCTGTCCCCAAAAACTCTAGGCTCTGCTATAAAAAGCCCATCTATATCTAATTTTTCAAAAGTAAACGGCATTTCACTTTATCCTACAATAGTTTATTTTATTATAATTTGTATAAAGAATAAATAAAAATTTAATAATATTCAATAATACAAAATAATTTTTTCTAAGTCTTAATTCTTAAAAAAATACAATATAACTATATTCATAATGTAGTTTTTATTATAAAAAAATATACATTTTAATATATAATTTAATAATATTAATTAAAACATTTATTCTCTAAACTGCAATGAATATAGATACTGGTACTTACCGCCTCTCTTCATTAATTCTTCATGTGTTCCAGACTCTATTATTTGACCATTTTCAACAACACATATATAAGTAGCATTTTTTATAGTAGAAAGTCTATGTGCTATAACAAATGTAGTCTGAAGATTAATAATCTCGTTTAAAGCTTTTTGAACATACATTTCGCTTTCTGTATCCAAGGCACTTGTAGCTTCATCAAGTATAAGTATAGAAGGTTTTTTTACCACTGCTCTTGCTAAAGCTATACGCTGACGCTGACCTCCAGATAACATTACACCTCTAGGTCCTATATGAGTATCATAACCATTAGGAAGTTTAAGAATAAACTCGTCAGCATGAGCTATTTTTGCCGCTCTCACCAATTCATCATCTGTTGCATTTGGATTGGCATACAAAATATTTTCTCTTACAGTACCGTAAAATAATATGTTTTCCTGTGATACAACACCTATCTGATTTCTTACACTTCTAGTATTTAATTCATTTATATCAATACCATCAAATCTTATAACTCCGCTGCTTGGAGTAAATAATTTAGGTATTAAACTTATAAGAGTAGTTTTACCGCCTCCAGAATTACCTACAAAAGCAACTACATCTCCTTTTTTTACATTAAAACTTATAGGACCTAAATGGAATGGATCACTGTCGCTTCTTCTAGGATATTCAAAATTGACATTTTCAAAAGTAATAGAATGTTCTATAGGTTTCATCTGTTTTTTAGTAGGATCATTAACATTTTCTGCAGGTAAATCTATAATTTCAAAAACTCTCATAGCTATCATTTTAGTCATTTGCAAATTAATAATTATACCAGATAAATCCCTTACAGGTGTAGATATATTAAGCATATAAAGTAAAAATCCCCATAAGAACTCAAAAGGCATTTCTCCTTTAAATATTAAAAATCCGCCATAAGCAAGTATTATAAGCATAGCGGCTATCATCACTAATTCTGTCATAGGTCTGTTTAATGAAGTAAGAAGACTTATTCTCCTCATTACATTTATTAACTCGCTATATAAACTTCTATACCTGCTTACTTCCTGATCCTCTTTAGAAAATATTTTTATAACTTCTATTCCTCTTATATCCTCCTGAATAACAGAAGTAGTACTTCCTAAAAAATTCTGCTGAGCAGATATTCTAGTTCTTATTAATTTTGAAACCTTATCTATACCCAAAGCTATTAGAGGAGCTGCCACAAAACAGGCTATAGTAAGTTTTACATTTAATATCAAAAGCATACATAGTGTAAGTATTAAAGTTAAAGGCACAGTTATCATATTAGGCAATGTACCAGATAAAAAACCTTCTATAGTACCAGATTCGTTAATAACTCTGCTCATTAAATCACCTTCTTTTTCCTGTTTAAAATATGCTATATCAGTATTAAGAAGACCTTTCATCATATCCGCACGTACATCTTTGCCTATTTCCTGAGCTGTAAAAGCAAAAAGAAAAGTTTTTACATAGTCAAAACCTACTCTAAATAAAACATAAATAAATCCTATTATAATAATAAATGTAAACTGTGCTATTATAACTGGATTTGCAATAGAGTCGGCAGTTAAAAACTGCTGTGCCAAATCTTTTGTATTTATATTACTAAACTTAGCTGTTAAGTCAGCAACAAATGGTATCTTATCTAAAATATCAACTCTTTTTCCTCCTGTTATAGCTATAGCCATCTGTCCGAAAAATGGAGGAAGTATATTTATTATTGTATAACCTATACTTAAAAGGAAAGAGGGTATAAATAATTTCTTATGCCTCATAGCGTAAGAAAACATTCTTTTATAAGGATGTTTTTCAGGATTAGAATAATATTTTTTTATATGCTCTCCAGTAACAGCACCATAATCAAAAGGCCTGTCATCTTTCTTAAAAAATTCTTTTATCTTTTTTATTAACATAAACTAATATCCTATTTTTAATATTTTGTAATTTTCTATAATAATTAATATTCTATTAAATTTTCACCATACTCCAAACGTAATTTTCTATCAGCCATATTAGCTATAGAAACTGAATGAGTAACTATTATTAAAGAAGCACTGCTCTGTTTTGTCATATTCCATAAAAGCTCTCTCACAAGCTCAGCATTTTTTTTATCTAGGTTTCCAGTAGGCTCATCAGCCAAAACAACGCTAGGCTTATTTATTAATGCCCTAGCTATAGCAACTCTCTGTGCCTCTCCGCCTGAAAGCTCCCCTATTCTATGATCCATTCTATCCTTTAAGCCTACAGTTTCAAGTAAATATTCAGCCTTTTGTTTTGCTTCTTTTTTATTATATTTAAGCATTAAAGAAGGTATCATAACATTTTCTAAAGCACTAAACTCTCCAAGCAAATTATGAAACTGAAATACATATCCAAGCGAACTATTTCTAAAATGTGCAAGCTGCCCTTCATTCATTTTGCCTATATTATTTCCTGCTATATTTATAATACCCTCTGTTATATTGTCTATTCCGCCTATTAGATTTAAAAGAGTAGTTTTTCCGCTTCCAGACTCTCCTGTTATAGCAAGTATTTCGTTTTTATATACCTGCAAATTTAAAGACTTTAATACCTCAACTTTGGGAGGACCAATATAAATTTTTTTCAAGTTTTCTATATTAATGATAATATCACTCATACCTTAATACCTCCGCAGGTTTATATCTGCTTGCGATATAAGCAGGTATTATAGCAAATAATACTGAAAGCAAAAATGAAATACAAGCTACCATTATAACCTGAGAAGCATGTATTATAGAAGGAAGTCCTCCGCTTACATAGTATATATCCGAAGGGAAAAAGTCTGGAACTATAGGTATTGATATATTAGAACTTATAGCAGACGGTATAAACCAAATAATATTAACTATTACCTGAAGTATTATTCTTATACCTTCCAAAGCCTCATTTACATAATTGGCAAGAAGTACCCCAAATATTACTCCAAGCACTGTACCTATTACACCTATTATAGCCCCTTCCAAAAAGAAAACTTTGGCAACATTTGAAGGTCTCAAACCTAATGTCTTTATTATAGCAATATCACGCCTTTTATCTTTTACAAATATTATCTGACTTGAAGCAATATTTAAAGCTGCTATTAATATGATAAAAGAAAGTATCAAAGCAAGCATCAATTTTTCAGTATGAAGTGCCTGAAAGAAATTTCTGTCAAAAAGCATCCAAGGCATAACATTATAAAACTCTTTTAAATCACTGTCTATCTGTTTGGCTACTTTATCAGCATCAAAAAAATTCTTTACCTTAACTGCCACACCAGTAACAGCATTATTATAGCCAACCATAGACTGACCTGCAGAAAGCGGCACTATGACCATTCTGCTGTCATATTCATAATATCCTGTTTTATATACCCCCTTAATTGTAAAAGTTGTTTTCTGAGGTTTAAATCCTCTATCAAAACTGCCCGAAGCAGAGATTATATCTATAGTATCTCCAACTGATAACCCATAATCTTTTGCCATCTCTGAACCTATTAATGCCTCATTAGTTTTCATATCTTTGTTATTGCCTTCAACAAAATTAAAATATTTTATGAAATCTTTATCAGTAGAAAATATATTATCTTCAAAAGCTCTTGCAGTAATTAAGACAGTAAAATTATAAGAACGCATTATGCAAGGAATCACTATATATGGATATGCACTGGTTATCTCTTTATTGTCCATTATATTATCAACAACATATTTATAATCGCTAAGAGCACCTTCATTATAAGAACTAATATTTATATGGGCACGCATGCCAAGTATTTTATCTCTAATATCGTCCTGAAAACCATTCATAACAGAAAGCACAGTAATCATTACCATGTCTCCAACTAATATACCAAGAACACATATAATCGTAATAACAGAAACAAACGAAAATTTTTTTTTGGCTCTCAAATATCTGATGCCAAGCATTAACTCTAATCTCAAAACATCTCCTTGTGCTTCATGATTAATATATTATATATTATATATAATAAATTTAAACCTATTTTCTTACTGTATGAAAAATTATTTTTTATAATAAAACTTGTATAAACTTTTAATAATGTTAAAATACATACACAAATTAACTTGGATATAAATTATGAGCGATAATATAAATAATGAAAATAAAAAAATAAAACAGCCTAAATTAAGCCTAAAAGAGAGATACAATGATGATTTTTTGGAAAAAGCAGAACTCAGAAGAAAAGCTCTGAAATATCAGAGAATGCATGTAGGTCAGATAAATAATAAAAGATTAGAACATATGCTTAAACTGCTTTACCAAGTTCATCAAAATTATTATTTCGGATACTTTGAAGCAAGCTGCACACTTGTTGGAAGTATGTTTGAACAATCGCTTATGATACTTTTAGAAGAAAAAATAGAAGAAAACGGATTTATTTCGATACAGAAATTTAATAATGGAAAAAAGTATGAAGAGAAAATAACAAATATAGAAGATTTGGCACAATGCAATATAGGAATGCTGATATCTATAGTAAACAATTATAAAATGCTTCCAAAAAATGAATATAATTTGGCAAAGACACTTCAATCTGTAAGAAACTGCGTAGTTCATGATATGCTTCCTCAATTTAATATAAATGGTAAATATTATGAAGCAGAATTAAAAATAAATTTAAGCTATAATACCACCAAGACTATACAAATACCAGTTGATGAAATAAACACTTATACAATAGGACAAAGCTCTATAGAGTTATGGTCATATTTTTTATTGACACGCACCAGAAAATTAATAGAGTTTTTATTCAAAGAAAGAGTAAAAAAATACCCTCCAGACTTTTTAAACTAAAAAGTATTATTTACTTGAAGCCTTAGTCTCCCAAGGAAATAAAAGCCAATTATCATGGTTAATATTTTTATAATTGTATCTAGGCTTTATTTTGCTTGTATGTTCTCTTACAAAAAGAGTTGCTATGTCAAATTTTTGGTCATCAAAATATTTTAGAGTTTCTCCAGTATCTGATATATCATCAACTATTAAAGCTGCCTTATTCTTTACTTTTAATCTCCAAACCTCTTCCATATTAAGAACCATAGGAATTTTAAGTCTATGTGAAAGCATAACAGCCGGAACTAATCCGCCTCTTGCCAAACCATAAATTACTTCATAATGTATTTTAGAATCTTCTATCTGCTTAGCCAAAATATCAATAGCTTCATCTATATCTGTCCAAGAAATTACATCATATTCCATATAAAAGCTCCTGTAAATTTAAGAACGCAAACTAATATTAAATCTAGTTTTTAGCATTTCAAGCAAAGATTTTTCGGCATTATTAATATCTTCTTCTCTTAATGTCTTATTAGGATCATAATACGTAATAGATATAGCTATAGACTGCTTGCCTTCTCCTACCTGTTCTCCTACATATCTGTCAACAACATCAACATTTTGTATAATATTATTAAATCTAGTTATCGATTTTATAACTTTATTAAACTCTATATTGTTATCACATACTAAAGCTAAATCTCTGAATACTGCAGGATATTTACCAATGTCTTTTAATTTTTGCTTTTTAACTCTTTCTTTAACAAGTTTTAAAGTTTTTCTAATATCAATATCCAAGAAATATACTTCTGTACTTATATCAAAAAGAGATAATAGTTTTGGGTGAAGTCTTCCTATTATACCTATTCTCTCACCAAATATCATTATTTCAGCGGACATTGTAGGCACAAACCATTTATGTTCTTTAGGTATCAAATTATAATCACTGCATTTCAAATCTTTAATCAAAAGTTCTTCAACAACACCGCTCATATCAAAGAAATCATAAGGTCTGGAATCTTTGTTCCATAATTTTTCCTGATAAAGCCCAAACATAACAGCGGAAAGATGCTTTTCTTCTGCAAAGTTATCATTCTCTTTATAGAATATATTTCCAACCTCAAATAAAGCTCCGTTTTTATGTCTATGATTCTGATTATAAGCAACACTATTTAAAAGAGATACCAAAGCAGTAGGTCTTAAAACGTCCATTTCGCTTGTAAGAGGATTAACAACTTTGATTAATTTTTCCTCTTCTATACCTATTGATTTAAATACATTACTGTCGCCCATAGAATACTGTTTAGTTTCATAAAGTCCGTAAGATGCCATTCTATGTTTTACAAAACTTACTTCTTTATAATCAGTTTTTATAGGATTACATTTTATATGAGGTACATTTGATTCTATATTATTATATCCGTAAACTCTGGCTATTTCCTCTATTAAGTCTTCAGCTATAGATAAATCATGTCTGTAGCAAGGTATTTCAACTTTTAAATTATTTTCACCAAGTGCAACTGCCTTAAAACCATATCTTTTAAATATGGAAGATATTTCCATTTTATTCATATTAAGACCTAAATATCTTTTTACAAGTCCGCAGTCAAATACTATAATAGTAGAGTCAAATTGTCTTACATTAAGTTCTTTAGACCTTGAAGCTATTTTACAGCCGTTATCCAAAGTAACTATTAAATCAACTACTCTATTTAAAGCTGCAAGAGTTAGTGTATGATCTATTTCTCTTTCAAATCTGTATGAAGCATCTGTTTTTGTATTTGTAATTATAGTAGACTTTTTAACCGCTATATGATCAAAATATGCACTTTCTATTAAAATAGTTTTAGTTTCAGCCTCTATTTTTGTAGAATCTCCGCCCATAACACCAGCAACACCTATAGGTTTTTCACTGTCTGCTATAACTAAAACTTCATCAGTAAGATCAACATCTCTTCCGTCAAGTAATTTTATTTTCTCTCCGTTTCTAGCATTTCTAACTATGATTTTACCGTCTTTAACTTTATCAAAATCATAAGCATGCAAAGGCTGACCATATTCCAGCATAACATAATTGGTAACATCTACTATATTATTGATAGGATTAATTCCGCACATTATAAGTCTTTTCTGCATCCAGTCTGGAGAAGGTCCGACTGTTATATCCTTTATAAGCCTGCCTACATATTTGTAGCAGCTTTCCTGATTTTCTACAGTTATATCAATATTTCCGCCTGCAGCATCATAAGTATTAACAGAAGGAATGCTTACTCTTCTTTCTAATACCAAAGAACATTCACGGGCAAAACCTATAATACTTACTAAATCCCCTCTGTTGGCAGTAATTTCTACATTAAATATATGATCTGTACTTCCCACTATTGTAGAAAGGGAATTTCCTAAAATGCTATCTTTATCAGCATTAACTTTTTCTATATCATCATCTAATATCCAAATACCATAAACACCTTCTATTTCTTCATATCCTAATTCAGATCTAGAACATATCATACCATTACTTTCAAAACCGCGTATAGAGGCCTTTTTTATGGTAAGCCCATTAGGAAGTTTAGCACCTATCATAGCAATAGGAACATATATGCCCTCTCTTACATTAGGAGCTCCGCATACTATTGAGAGTGTATCTCCATCTCCAACATCAACTTTACAAACACTTAATTTATCCGCATCAGGGTGTTTATGAACTGATATTATTTTACCAATTATAACACTAGGAATATCTCCGCCTGTTGTTTCTATTGATGAAATTTCACTTCCTGCAAGTGTTATTTTTTTGGCGATTTCTTCTACAGTAAAACCGTCTAAATTAACAAATTCTTTAAGCCAACTTAATGGAACTCTCATTATTATATCCTCTACTTAATTCACTTATAAATATATATTAAAAATGCTTAAAACATTAAATATTAATTACCATTGTTTTAAGAAATCTATATCATTTTCATAGAACATTCTTATATCGGTTATACCGTATTTAATCATAGCTACACGTTCTATACCCATTCCGAAAGCAAAGCCAGTATATTTAGTTATGTCATATCCAACATGTTTAAATACATTCGGGTGTATCATACCAGCTCCCATAAGCTCGAGCCAGCCTTCGCCGCCGCAAGTTTTACAGCCGCTGCCTCCGCATATTACACAAGTAGCACTCAAGTCGGCACCAGGTTCAACAAATGGGAAATAATCTGGTCTTAATCTTATCTGTGTTTTATCTCCGAACATCTTTTTACAGAATAATTCTAATATTCCTTTTAAATCATTAAAACTTATACCATTATCCACCATAATACCTTCTACTTGATGGAATACTGGAGAATGTTTTGAATCTATTGAATCTCTTCTTGCACATTTACCTGGGGAAACAACAGCTATAGGAGGAGGAGTTTCAAGCATAGTTCTTATCTGCATACCTGATGTATGAGTTCTTAGTACATTTTCTTTAGATATAAAGAATGAATCATGGTTGTCTCTTGAAGGGTGATAATAAGGGATATTTAAAGCTTCAAAATTATGAAAATCATCTTCTATTTCATTACCTTCAACTACTTTAAAACCTATTTCAGTTAAAATAGATACTATTTCTTCTTCTACTTTTGTAAGAAGATTAACGCTTGCTGCTTTAGGTCTTCTGCCAGGCATAGTAATATCTATTTTATTTTTTTCCAAAGATGAAAGGAATTCTCTTTCTGAAATTTCATTCTTCTTTTCAGATAAAGCATTTTCACAATAATTTTTTATTTCATTAATCTTTTTTCCAAATTCTTTTTTTTCCTCTATACTTTCTATAGAAGATAAACTTTTTAAAAGATCTGTAATTTTTCCTTTACGTCCAAGATAATGAATTCTTATGTCATCTATTTCTGCCTGAGTATTAGCATTTTCTATGCTGTTTTTTAAAAAACTGTAAAGCTCCTCTAAATTATCCATTGTTTTTCCCTAAACTAAAATTAACTATTATATTATAATATAACATAAAATTATTTTCAATACAATAAAATACTATAATAAATTAGTGAAAATTATAGAAAATAATTTACACAATTTTTTTAATATTTTCAATAAGAATTCTAATCTTTTCTAAAATATTTTCCTTAATATCGTTAAAAACATTGTAATATATAACATTTTTTACGTCTTTTTAAAAATTTAATGGTATTTTCACATATACAATTAAAATATATTATTAAAATCATTTCATAATTAATTTTTTATTTTGCATATATAGCCTCACAACTATAAAAACTACATCATGTTTGAACAAATAATATGAGTTTGCAAGTTTCAATTATAAAATATTAAAAATTTAAATAGTGTAAATATTTATTATTCAAGTTATAAAATAAGTATATTGATTTTTATAATAGACTTGTTTCAAAAGTACTTGACAAATAATTTTAATAGTTTATTGTTTTATGCTAAATTATATAATATTAATTATCATGCAAATCGTATGTTTTCTTTTTGCTTCTTTGGGTCACCAAAAGAAGTGGGGGTGCGGGGGCTAGTCCCCGCAATTATAAATAAAAATAGTTTTGAAACAAGTCTAATAATAAAATTTTTTTTAAATAAATTCAAAAAAAATATGGAATTATTACAAATACATAAATAACATTCTTTAAATTAATATGTTTTATATATTAAGGAAGTGATAAAATAATAATGATTTTGCAGATTTAAGAACATACCGATAATCATAAAAACAATATAAGCATATTTTTTAACAAATAATAAATAAAAAAATAATAAAAAAACGGGAAATATTAATAATTTACGTATTATATAATGGAAGATGCTATGGGAGATAATAAAAAAACTGGAGACAATCAAAAAAAATTAGAGGAAAGAATAATGGAATATTTTACAGATATTTTTAAACAAAAGAATATGACAAAGAAAAATTTAACTATGTTCGATAAAATAATAATAGATTCTTCAAACAGTAATGACAATAAATCATTTCTCGATGAAAAATGTTCCATTATCAAAAATATCACACATGATTACCTAGATAAATATTTAGAAATAAAAAATATTATATGTTTTTCAATACCTAATGATAATTTCATATTACATGAAGACTATGGTGAGTGTGAAGAAGATGATAATAAAGTTGTAGGATTTAGTAAAAATTATACCAATGAAAGAACTATAAAATTAAATTATGTTGACAGCAATTTGCCTGCATATTTAACTTTTGATAATTCTAAAGTATATATTACTGGAAATACAGAAAATATAGAAAATATTACTTCAGATTTGCTTATAGTTAACTTAAAAGACAAAGAAAAGTTAAAATTATGCACATTTAATGGTTCTTTATTTTCAAACTATAATCATGAAAATATTTTTTATGAAAAAAATAAAATTTTTTTAATAAAAAAGTCTACTTCTTAAAAAAATTACGTATTTATATATGTACTAATAATATATTTTTATTTATAAAATTAAACTATTTTTAGAAAATTACAAATAAAGGTTATTTATGAATCACCCTATAACTATATATATTTCAGATTTACAAAAAAGTGCAGATAAAAGAAAAGCACTTGAAAGTTTATCTTTTATGATTAATCATTTAAGAAGAATATATCCTAAAAGATTAATAAAATTGCATACAAGTTTATATACAGATTTGGAAATTGCAATAGCAAAATTGGCTGCTGAATATCAAATAGTTATAGAAATAATAACACAAAATATTATAAATAAAAATAATGAAGATATAGAATATATATTAAAAAGAGCAAATTCAAGTTTTATTATTAATGAAGATATTTCTAATCAGGAATTAATATCATTAATATCGCATAAAACGGATATATCTATATTCATATGCGACAGTAATGTAAACATAAACAGCTATATAAAAAATAATCCTAAAAAAGATTATAATATACCTGTATTATCATTTCAAAATTATTATGATACACCTTTCTCATTAACTATAGATTTAAATAAAGATATAAATGAAATAGAAGATTACCTTTTGAATAATATTAACAGCGATAAATGTTCAAAAGTAATAGGAGAAAAAATACCTAAAAAAGCATCATATTTAAGTATGACTGTAGCTTGGGTTTTATCATTTCTTTTTGTATCTGTACTTGGAATTTTTGCTTGGAAAGAGTTTTGTTTAAAAGAATACGGAGAAAATATAAGCATATTTACAGCATTTTATAAAACTTTGCAGATATTTCAATTAGAAGCTAGTTTTGATATGGAAGAACTGCCTCCTCTATTAAACTTGGTAAGATTTCTTGCTCCTATAACATTAGCAGGTGCTTTATTTCAAGTTCTAAAAAATCTTTTTTCTGATTTAATAACCAGAACTATTATATCAATATTTTTTAAAAAACATACCATTATATGCGGCTGCAATGTAAAATCATTATGTGTACTAAATGGAATGTCCAAAGATAAAAAAATAGTGCTTATATGCAATGAAAATGAAATTAATACAAAAGATATATTTAATAAGAATGTAATAAAACTTAAAGGAGATTATACTCAGGCTTCTACTCTATTTAATGCTGGAATATTAAAATGCAGTGAAGTATTTTGCATTTCTGAATATGATGATAAAAATATAGAAACTATGAATATAGCCTCAAAAATAATAAGAACATATAAAATAAATCATACTATAGAATTAGTAGTAGATATAGAAGATAATAATAAATATAAAAATTATGAAAAAATACTTCCAGTTTCATACAGTAAAGACCCTGTTTATGTACGTTTTTCATCATTCAAAAAGAATGCTATACGTTTCTTTATTGATAAAATTTCAAAATACTCTGTAATACGAAATATTAATATTAATGAAGGAAATGCCCCTATTATACTTATATTTGGAATTAATGATAATGTTATAGATGTAATAAGAGAGCTTATTCTCCTTGTTGTAGGAAAAGACAGCAATATTAACCTCATATTTGTAGATAAAAATCAGGAGTTTTATAATAATGTACTTATAAACAAACTTCCGGAATTAAGCCGAATTGCATCGCTTCACTTTTTGGATTATCCTTCTTTTATTAATAATGAAATACCTGATAATATAGCTTCTTTACTTAGCAGATTATCTTCCTGCCTAATTTATGCAGATAACGAAGAAAACTCATTAAATTGGGCTATTGAAACAAGACAAATACTATTCAAAAATTTATCTATAAAAGATGAACCTAATATATTTGTATTTTTAGATTCAAATACAAATATATTAGAAACTAATCCAGACCTTTATAATAAATACTATAAAATAGGAATAGAAATTTTCCCATCTATAAACTATCTTTCATCTATAGATTATTCGCTTCAGTATAATGATTTGGATACTATAGCACAAAAAATATACTCCGAATACTGCAAAATGCCTACTGCAAATAATAACGGAGCTTGGAATAATATATCAGAAGGTGAGAAAAATGATAATAGATATGCCGCAAGATTTTTAGCTATAAAACTTGATTATTTGGGATTATCAATATTGGATTTTAATGATAAAAGAAAGCATGCAAATTTGAAAGATATAAAAAATATAGATTTACTAGCCAGATTAGAACATAAAAGATGGTATGTATCAAAAATATTATCAGGTTTTGACAGTATAGGCTCTGATTATCCTAAAGAAACTTTATCATTTATTAAATCACATATGAGACTTCACAATCTATTAGTACCATTTGAAGAGCTATCTGATGAGGAATTATATAAAGATTCTATGGGGCTTATAGATATACCTATAACAATCAATAATGATGAATATGAAATGATTATAAAAAATTTAGATGCTAAAGATAGAGAGTTTGTGAATGAACATTATATTTTGGAGGATAACAATACAAAAAACAGAAGTTTATCAGGAAGTTTTATTCTTAATTATGAACTTATTGATAAAATGAGAGACCTTCTTCTTAATAACAGAGAGTTAGGCTCTTTTATAAAATATAAAATAGGTAAAAGTTATTAATTATGTGGGAAATAATTGACTTAATCGATTCCATTGACAGAAATTATAAAAACTATATAAGCAGAGTGTATTCAAAAATAGGCAACTACGAAGACTCTAAAGATATTATGCAGGAAATCTATGTGGAATTGTTAAACAAAATAGGAAGCGGTTTTGAAAAAGAAGGCTATGATCTAATAGACGGATATATATACATAATGATCAACTCTAGGGTAATTGATTATATCAGAAAGAAAAAGAGTAAAATGAAGAAAAAATACAAACTGCAAGGATTGAATGATGAGCTTCTTAATTTAGTAATACCTGATGATGAGATAAATGATTTATATCAAGAATACAAAGAAGGACTATTTTTATTTCTTGAAGCTATTACAAAACAAAGTATGGATACTATATGCCAAGAATGTAATATGTGCGATCAAAGACTTTCAAATCTTATAGAGGTAAAGAATAAAAAATCACAATTAATAGAAGATAGTTTTATTATATATAAAGAGTATGTATTCTCTTTTCTTGATAAGGACTTAAAACAAAAAGATATAAAAACAAAATATAATATATCAGGTCATATTTTGGATAAAATAAAATCAGCATATAATAATAAAATAAAAGACTGTATAAAAAAACTTACTAATAAAAGCATATAAAAATAAAATATCTTGGTATAATAACATGATAAACAAAGAAGTAATTTATAATTATGATGTATTCATAAGCTACAGACATCTTGATGAAGAATGGGCTAAATGGCTTTTAGAATCTCTTGAAACTTGGAAAGTACCTAAAGAACTAGTAAAAAAAGGTTTCCCTGAAAGAATAGGAAGAGTATTCAGAGATGAAGAAGAATTATCTACAAGCTCTAATCTAACTAAAAGTATAGAAAAAGTATTAATTCAGTCAAAATATTTAGTAGTTATTTGCTCGAAAGAAACTCAAAAATCTAAGTGGGTAGAAGCTGAAATAAAAATATTCAAAGAATTAGGACGCTCTGATAGAATAATTGTACTGCTTATAGACGGTGAAGAATCTATAAGTGAAGAATTGAGATATATAGATACTGATAAAAAAATACCATTAAATCCGATAATTGCTGATGTAAGAGATAAAGAAAATCAAAAAGAAACAAAACAAAAAGCATTGATTCAAATATTATCATGCGTTTTGGCATGTGATTTTAAAGAACTAATTGAAAAAGAAAAAACAAGAGAAAAAATAATATTAATAAATAAAATAACTGTATTATTATCTATCATAATTGTTTTTATATCTTCTATAATTATTATATGGAAACATAATAAAGTAAAATTGTCATATTATAATGATTTTGTATATCAGTACGGAGTACCTAAAGGAATAGGAAAATTAACAAAAAAACAATATTTACAAAGATCAAGTACTTATGTATTTGAACATCAAAAAGGTATTTTAAAACGTGTAAAAAGAGTAAACAGTTACGGCATATTAGATAAAAATTATAATATAAGTATATGGATACCAGAAATAGATTCTAAAGGAAATATAAAAAGAATTGTATGCAAAGATCATAATAATAAAATAGTAATGATAAAAGAATACAGTTCGGATTTAAAAATAATTACATTAAAAAATGAATTTAATTTACCATTCATATTTAATGGAAATTCTACTGTAAGATATAAAGCAGAATATGATGAAAATGGTTATATAACAAATGAACTTTATTATAAAGATTCATGGAATACTCCTATATCAGACAAAAATGGTTTTTACGGCAAACAATATGAGGTTGATGAAAGCGGAGTTATTACAGCTGAATACGGAATTAATTCCAACGGAAATATTATTCCTAATAAAGAAGGGATATATAAAATAAAATACACATACGATGATAATTATAATCTTATAAAAGAAGAAATATTAAATCAAAATGATAATTTAATTTATATATCTGGATATAATTACGGATATTCATATATAATAAGAGATTATGACATAAACGGCAACCTAATAAAAAAATCATACTTCAATGAAAATAAACAAAGAATATTAAAAGATAATGATAAACCTTCATGTGTAGTTTACAATATAGACCGCAGAGGAAACACTACAAATATAATAAATTATGATGAAAACGGCAGATTATTTTTAGATATAAATTATGACAAAATACAATATCATACCTGCAGTATGTTATATGATAATAGAGGAAATGTTATAGAGACTTCTTTTTATAATTTAAATAATGACACATATATTTCTCCTATAAGTTCAAGTAAATACAAAATAATATATGATGACAACAATAACATAATTGAAAAAAGTTATTATGATAAAGATAATAATTTGGTAAACTGCTTTAACAAATACTCTATTTTAAAGATGAAATACGATTCGAATTATAACCTTATAGAAGAAAGCTATTATAACACTAATAATGAACCTACGGTATACAGGAATAATAATTATCATAAAATAGAATATAAATATGATGATTTTGATAATCTTGTAGAAAAAAAATATTTTGATATTTACGGAAAATTGGTAGTACTAAATAAATACGGCAATGAAGGATATGAAATAAAAATAAACTATGATAAAAGAGACAATGTTATAGAAGAAAGTTATAATGATCAAAACGGAAAACTTATTCTCAATAATAACAAATACGCACTAAAAAAAATAGAATACAATGAAATAGGATTAAAAACTGAAGAAAGCTATTACGGTACAAATAATGAGGCAGTTCTTTTTTTTAAACAGTCGTATTATATAGGAAAAGATGCTTACACATACCATAAAATAAAATATAAATATGATGATTTAGGAAATAATATAGAAATTTCCTATTATGATACAAATGATAAATTAATCATAACAGAATTAGAAAAAGACTCTATGTTTATCAATACAGCCAAAATAAAATATGAATATTCAAATTTTAATCTTACAAAAGAATCTTATTACGGAACAAATAATGAACCAATAAATGCCAGCAGTAATTTAGGTATAATCAAATATGAATACACAGATTACAAATCCGTTACAAACTTAATAAAAGATGAAACTATAAAAATAAAAAATATTATAAAAACTTCATTTTACGATAAAGATGAAAAACCTATACTTAATAAATATAATTATCATACAAAATACATAGGAAATGATAATGACAGCGAAATAAATGTATACTGCGGAACTAACAATGAATTAATTATAAATAATGAAGGTAATATAGCCTACTCTATAGAAAATACATATTATGACAGCAATAATTATAGAGTAAGAACTTTAAGAACATTCGGTACTAATAATGAACCTGTTATTTATAATAATCATTGCTTTAAATTCGTAACAAAATATTTCGGAAATTATGATATAGCAGAAAGTGAATGCTACGGAACAAACAATGAACCTATATTAGGCAGAAACGGATATTTCAGGTATGAAGGTATATACGATGATAATTATAATCTTGTATCATACAGATTGTACGGCACTAATAATCAATTAATCTTATTTAAAAACAACTATGCCAGAGTAGATTATAAATATGATAAAAACAACAGAAAAATATCTGCAAAATACTATGGAACTAATGAAAAACCTATTATAAATATATGGGGTTATGCCTCTTATAAAATAGTTTATGACAGTAAAGAAAATGCTGTTACTAACTACTATGATGATAAAGGAAAGGAAATAAGTATTATTGATTAAATTTTTTATTATGCTATAATCCTAATTATATACAACAAACAAAATATTTTTTTATTTATTTATAATATGACAGATAGAGAAATAATTTATAATTATGATGTATTTATAAGCTACAGACATCTTAGTAGTGATAAGAAATGGGCTAAATGGCTGCTAGAATCTCTTGAAACTTGGAGAGCTCCTAAAGAATTAATAAAAAAAGGATTTCCTCAAAGAATAGGAAGAGTATTCAGAGATGAAGAAGAATTATCTACAAGCTCTAATCTAAGTAAAAGTATAGAAAAAGCATTAATACATTCTAAATATTTAGTTGTTATATGTTCCAAAGATACAGCACAGTCTGTTTGGGTAGAACGCGAAATAAAAATATTTAAAGAACTTGGAAGGTTCGATAGAATAATAGTTCTGCTTATAGACGGCGAGCCTAACAAATCATTTAATAAAGAATTAACTTTTATAGAAGAAAATGGTGCTATAAAAGAAACAGAACCGTTTTATGCTGATGTTAGAAATAATAAATTTCAAAAAGATAAAGAAATTAAGCAAACAGCATTAATAAAAATATTATCTTGTATTCTATCATACAGTTTTGATTATTTGATGGATATAGAAAAATCGAGATATAAAAAGAAATTAAAAAATAGTATACTTGCTTTATTATCATTATTGATAATTTTATCTTCGGTTTCATTTTTTATATGGGATTATAACAGAATAAAAACTGAATACTATAATACCTTTGTATATCAGTACGGCATTCCAAAAGGTATTGGAAAATTAACCAAAAAACAATATTTGAAGCGTAATGTAAGCTATGTATTTGAAAGCAAAAGAGGTATATTAAAACAAGTAAAAAGAGTTAATAGTTACGGAAGATTGAGAGATGATAGGCAAAACTTTAATATAAGCGTATGGATACCAAATATAGATATAAACGGAGAAGCAAAAAGAGTAATATGCAAGGATCATAATGATAGAATAGTTATGATCAGAGAGTACAGTTCTAATTTAAAAATAATAGAATTTAAAAATGAATTTAATCTGCCTTTTATTGCATCAGGCAATGAGATAATAAGATATGAAGTAGAATACAATAAAAACGGATATGTAACTAATGAACTTTATTACAGAGATTTATGGAATACTCCTATTGCAAATAAGGACGGATTTTACGGAAAAATATATGAAGTGGATAAGAACGGAGCTGTTACTGCTGAATATGGTATAAACTCAGATGGAGACATAGAAGAAAATATATACGGAATGTTTAAATTACAGCTAAGCTATGACAGTAAATACAATCTGATAAAAGAGGAGTTTTTTGACAATAATAACAACTTAATTTATATAGGAGATCATTACGGATATTCATATATAGAAAAAGAATATGATAAAAACGGCAATTTGATAAAAAAATCTTTCTTCAATGAAAACAAACAAAGCATATTATCCAACTATTTCGGAAGTGCCTCTATTGTTTATAATCCAAACAATAAAGGAAATATTACAAATATAATTAGCTATGATGAAAATGGAAAATTGTTTTTAATTCCTTATATAATTGATAATTTCATCACATACTGCATACATACAATGAAATACGATAATAACGGCAATATTATAGAAGGTGCGTTCTATGATGTTAATACCAATAAATATATTACAGGTGAAATATATCATAAATACAGAAGAAAATACGATGATAATGATAATTTGATAGAAGAAAGCTATTATGATAAAAATGATAATTTAATAATATGCGACAGTAATTACTCTATCTATAAAAGAAAATACGATGAAAATTATAATCTGATAGAAGAAAGTTACTATGATGAAAATGGTAAACCTACTATTCAGGAGGAGCATTATCATTTAGCAGAATATAAATATGATAAATACAATCAAATTACAAATAAAAAATATTATGGTCCAAGCAATAAATTGGTACTTGGATTTTACGGATTTAATTCTAAATTTGCAGATACAAGAATAAAATACGACAGAATAGGAAATGTTATAGAAGAAAGATATTATGATGATTTCAATAATCTTATATTAAACTCTAAAAATTACGCTGTAAGAAAAATAAATTATAATGATAAAGGTCTCAAGATAGATGAAAGTTTCTACGGAACAAATGAAGAACTTATTCTTATAACAGATACATATGATTTTTTTTAATACCAATAAATACCAATCTGGAATGCATAAAATAAGATATGAATATGATTCTAAAGGAAATATAACAGAAAAATATTTTTATGGTACAGACGGAAAACCAATAATATCGAAAATAGACGGCTCCCATATAGCTACATATAATATGTGGGAAATTATTTATATTAACGCTGCTAAAATAAAATATGAGTATTCAAATTCTATGCTCATTAAAGAATCATATTACGGAATTAACGACGAGCCTATAAATGCATATAATAATCTGGGAACTGTAAAATATGATTATTTAAATTATATTGATGTTACAAATTTTATAAAATACAACACTATCAGCAATTTAAGTATAATAAAAACTTCATATTATGATAAATACCTAAATCCTATAATCTTAGATGAGATGAATTATCATACTAAATATGAAGGCTCTAACTATAATAATGAAGTTTATATTTTCTGTGATACTAATGATAAACTTACTATCAATTTTCAAAAAAAAGCATATGTAATTACATACTATCTGAAAGAAGGAACAAGAACCAGAGTTACAAAAACTTTCGGTACAAATAATGAACCTATACTTAATTATGAAAATTATTTTAAACAGATAGTAAGATTTAATGACAAATACTATATATGCTCCATTGAAAATTATGGAATTAATGAAGAACCAATTATAGGAAGCAAAGGATATTTTATTATGACGAATACTTATGATGAAAATGTAAATTGGGTAACGCAGGAACTTCATGGTACAAATAATGATCTTGTACTTTCAAAAAAATTAAACTATTCAGTACTGCATTTAGAATACGATGAAGATAATAAAAATACAGCAGCATTTTATTATGGTACAAACAGAAAACCTACTATGATTAATTTAGGATATTCCAGCATAAGAATATATTATGATGAATACGGAAATACTGCTACAAACTATTATGACGATAAAGGAAATCAAATATATCCTTATAAATAATATTTCATTCTATACTATAATATAAATAAAAAAACAGGTACAATAAAAATCATATTATACACATAATAAATCATATTATAAACATAATGATATATTTTATCATATAGTTTATATTGCCTAAATTTACAATTATGATATAATTAAATCAATTCTATAACACTCATATTATCATATTACTAATTTTATATTATTAAATATTATATTTGATTAGGATACATTAATGATTGATGAAGAAGCTATATATAATTATGATGTCTTTATAAGTTCTAAAAATACGGATTTAGACAGTAAATGGGCTAATTGGCTTATTAAAGAATTTGAAAATTGGAGTGTGCCTAAAGAATTAATAAAAAAAGGTTTTCAAAAAAGAATAGGAAGGGTATTTAAAGACAGCGAAGAATCTTCAGAAAATATCAATATAAATACAGAAAAAGCATTGATACATTCAAAATATTTAGTAGTAATATGCTCAAAGAATAGTAAAAAATCTAAAAGAATAGAAAATGAAATAAAGATATTCAAAGAATTAGGACGTTCTGAAAGAATAGTTGCCTTATTAGTAGACGGGGAACCTTATGAAGCTTTTCCTAATGAATTAACATTTATAGAAGAAAACGGTATAATAAAAAAAATAGAACCGCTTGCTGCTGATGTAAGAAATAAAACAGATCAAAAAGAAAAAGAAACTAAAAAAATAGCATTATTAAAAATATTATCATGTATATTGGCCTGCAATTTTGATGATTTAAGGCAAAGAGAAAAAAGAAGAGAAAAGAGAAAATTTAGAAATAAATTTATAATTTTATTATGTATTTTAGCAGTATTATCATTAACCGTAATTTTAATATGGGATTATAATAGATTAAAAATAACTTACTATAATAATTTTGTATATCAATACGGACTTCCTAAAGGCATAGGAAAATTAAAAAAGTCTATGTATTTAAAAAGAGCTGTTACATATATATTTGAAGAGCAGAGACGTGTTTTAAAACAGGTAAGAAGAGTTAATAGTTTTGGAAGATTAAGAGATGATGAAAATAATTTTAATATAAGCGTATGGATTCCAGAAGCTGATGTATCTGGAAATGTAAAAAGAATAATATGCAAAGATCATAATAATAAAATAGTAATGATTAGAGAATACAGCTCTGATTTAAAAATAATAGAGTTTCAAAATGAATTTAATCTTCCATTTGTATCTGACGGAAGTTCTATAGTGAGATATGAAGTAGAATATAATGATGAAGGATATATTACCAATGAATTTTATTACAGAGATTCTTGGAATACATTTGTATCAGATATAGACGGCTTTTACGGAAAAAGATACGAAGTTGATAATAATGGTATGATAATAACAGAATACGGCATTAATATGCAAGGAGAAAACATCATAAACAGAAACGGAGTATTTAAAATAAAATTCTATTATGACGGACTATACAGTATTATAAAAGAAGAGTTCTTGGATAATGAAAATAATTTGTTTTATAATACGCATAAAGATTACGGATATTCATATATAAAAAAAGAATATGACAAATACGGAAATCTTATAAAAAAATCATTCTTTGACAATAATCATAATAGAATAATACCTTTAAATAATTTTTATTCTTCTGTATATTATGAATTAGACAGTTTTGGAAATATATCTTGTGCAAATTATTTGGATTCTAAAGATGAATATATACATTTCTCATACTCAAAATGTTATTTCAAATATGATGAATTAGGTAATAATATATATACATATTTTCAGAATATGAGTAATCAAAATGCATATCATACAAACGGTTATTCAATATGTTCTGTAAAATATGATAATAATGATAATATAATAGAAAAAATATATTATGATGCTAATACAAATATTTCTTTTATGAAAGACGGCTACTCTATAAAAAGAATAGAATATGATAACAATTTTAATAAAAAATCTGTTTCATACTACGGAAACTACACAAATAAGATTTTAAATAATTATAATTATCATAAAAAATTAATAATGTATAATGATCATAATAGGATTACTAATATTTCATATTATGATGCAGATAATGATAAGATTAATGCTTATGTATACAGCCATGAATATTTAGGTTATGAAAGTTATGCTTCTCATTTAATAGAATATGATAAAAAAGGTAATATTATAGAAAATGCCTATTTAGATGAAAACGGAAATTATAAAAATATATCATCAGGATATGCAATATGCAGATACAGTTATAATGATATAGGGCTTCCTACTGAAGAAACTTATTATGACAGTAATGAAAATAAAACGGTTTATCTTAATTCAAAAAAATGGTTTTACGGATTTCATAAACTTACACGTGACTACGACGATAACGGCAATGTCATAAAAATTTTATTTTATGATGTAAATGACAATTTATACTTAGCAGACGGAAAATTTGAGTACTGGATATTTGATAATGCCAAATGTGCAGGACTTATATATGAATATAATAATTCAACAAGAAGTAAAATTATATATTTAGGAACTAATCAAAAACCGATAAACGCTGCTAAAGACATAGCTATAATAAAATTTGAAAATGTTTATATAGACGAAGTAAAACAAATAATAGATAAAGATATAAAATGCAATAGCTTTCAAAAAGAATCCTATTATGATATTAATGAAAAACCAATACTAGTATACGGATATCATAATAACTATGCAGGAGATAATAACGGAGAGAAAATATCTATATTTACAGGTATCAGCAATGAACTTGTTATAAATACAAATGCGGCTTACGGCTGTGCTTATCTTATATATAAATATAGAAATCCTTTTAACAACAAAGATGAACTGACATATTATGATACCAATAATAATAATATGCTTAATAGTTTTGGATATTATAAAAGAATAAACACTTTTGATGATAAAGGTATTAATATTATAAGCAGAGAATATTATGATATTTATAATAACCCTACTTTTTTAGCAGATCGTTTTTATAAAGTAGAGTTTATTTATGACAGTTCTGGAAACTTAATATATGAAAAACATTATGATACAAATAATAATATGATATCTGACAGCGTAGATAAATATGCTCTATCAGTCAGAGAATATGATAACAATAACAGAATGATAAAATGCAGCTTCTATGATTTAAATAATCACCTTACTGAAAGCCGATTTGGATATGCCAAGATGACCATTGATTATTACTCCAATGGAAAATCATATACAAATTACTATAACAAAAATAATGCTGTAATAAAATAATTATAAATAAAAATTATAAATATATAAAATTTTATATAATAATTTATTTACTTATAAAATTACATAAATGAAATATTTTACTTGAAGTTTTATAAAAATATGTTAATTAATATATAAAGATATTTAATTAAATACAGTTTTTGACAAAGGTATTATATAATATGGATAGTTTGGATCTGGATTCACTTATAAAGCAGATGGATTTTGCTCTTTTAATAACAGCTTCACAGCAGGAAGAGGATTGTTTTAATATAATCATAGATACTGCTGTATCAATAACAGATGCTGAAGCAGGACATTTGCTTTTATTAGACGATGATATGGAGTATTTGGTATTAAAAGCATATAAGACAATAAACAATGAAAAGGTTGAAGATTTTAAAGTACATATAGGCAGGGGTATTGCAGGAAATGTATTTATGTCTGGACAGGCTTTAAATATTGCTGATGTATCAGAAAATAAAGAAATGTATAAATCGGTAAGTTCTGCTTTGCATGATACAGAAAATACTATAAAAATAGAAATAGACGATATAGCAATAGTACCTATAAAAATAAAAGATGAAGTTATAGGAGTTTTAGAGGTTATTAATAAAAAAGATAATTCTCATTTTTCGCAGCAGGACATGAATCATTTATATTCATTTGCAAAAATAGCTTCTATTGTTATTGAAGATAATTACACTGATAGAAATATAAGAGAAATATTAGCTTCATCGCTTAAAGATATTTCTAAAAGAGAAAAAGTTATTAAACAGCTTGATGAGTATACTAAAAATCCAATATTAAAAGAAGCACTGGAAATTTCAAATCTTTTAAATAAAATAGGAAATATAAATGAAAGAGAATTAGCTTTCTGCAAACAATTTTTGAATAATTATTTAGTTCATTTAGAAAAAATGCTGTTAAGGAAATAAATTATGAAGTCTGAAATATTCCATATAGATAAAGATGATATATTAAAAGGTTTGAGCGGAAAGGGAGTAAAAATCGGAATTATAGACAGCGGTATAGAAGCCTCTCATGATGCATTTAAAGATAATAACCCAATAAAAGGCGGGGTTGTAATAGAATACGAAAATGATGAAGCCGTTATTAAAGATTATAAAGGATATGATCAGTACGGACATGGAACTGCATGTGCTGGAATAATACATTCTATAGCTAAAGAGGCAGAACTATACAGCATACAAGTATTGGGAAATAAATTGTCTGGAAAAGTAGATGTATTTTTAAAAGGTTTAGAGTGGGCTATAGAAAACAAAATGGATATTATCAATTTGAGTTTAGGAACTACAAATCAGACATACAGCAGTAACTTTTATAATCTATTAGACAAAGCATATTATGAGAACATAACTTTAGTTGCTGCTGATAATAATGAACCTATACCAAGCATACCGTCAATATTTTCTTCAGTAATATCTGTTGAAGCCATAGCAAGCGATGATAAATATGAGTTTTATTTCAGAGACAGCAACTGCATAGAGTTTTTGGCAAGAGGCTTATATGTAAAGGTACCTTGGGTTAACAATTCATATATGACAATGCTTGGAAACAGTTTTGCCGCTCCGCATATATCAGGGATAGTTGCTCTCCTTAAAGAAAAAAATAAAAATCTCTCACCGTTTGAAATAAAGAGTATATTAAAAAATATAAGCAGTAATGACAGCAAATAACTTTTACATCAATAAAAAACTATTTGCCAATATGATAAAAAAATATATATTATATCATAAATAATAAAGATATAAAAATATAAATGGAGAATACATGAAAATATTAGGTATAGATACTTCCTGCGATGATACTTCTGCTGCTATAGTGGAAGACGGAAATAAAGTTTTATCATCAGTATTAAGTTCATCAATAGACGCTCATAAAGATTTTCAAGGAGTAGTTCCAGAAATTGCCGCAAGAAAACATTTGGAAGCTATACTTTATGTAATAGATAAAGCTATAAAAGATGCTGATACCTCATTAGAAGAAATAGATTTATTTGCAGTTACAAACAGACCAGGGCTTTTGGGATCTCTTCTTGTGGGAGTAGGAAGTGCAAAGGCATTGGCTTTTTCATTAAATAAACCATTACTAGCATTAGATCATATAGCAGCACATATTTATTCCCCTCATCTTACAAATAATATAGAGTTTCCATATATAGCATTAGTTGTATCTGGAGGTCATACTATAATAACAGAAGTTCATGACTACGGAGAATATAAAGTTGTAGGCACCACATTAGATGACGCTGTGGGTGAGGCTTTTGATAAAGTATCCAAGTTTTTAAATCTAGGATATCCTGGCGGACCTATAATAGACAGACTTGCAAAAGAAGGAAATAAAGAAGCCATAAAATACCCTGTTATTTTACTAAACGGCATAGATGAATACAATTTCTCATACAGCGGACTTAAAACAGCATGCGTATACTCAACAAAAAAGTATTTAAAAGAAGGATATGAAGCCACAAATGAAAATATAGCTGCCGCCTTTCAAATAAGTGCCATAGAGCCTTTATATATAAAAGCTCTAAAATATGTTCAAAAAAGCGGTATAAAAAGAGTTACATTATCTGGAGGTGTTGCCTGCAATAGTTATCTTCGTGAGAGATTTGGAAACTCAAAAGATTTTGAATGCTATCTTCCAGCTTTAAAATACACTACCGACAATGCCGCTATGGTAGCAGGACTTGCATATTATATGAAAGATAAAGAAAGTTTTGCTGATTATAGTTTGGACTGCTCTTCTAGGGTACTTAATAAAAAGTATAATAAAAACAAGAGTATTAAATAGTATTTTTGTTATTTATAATTAAGGCTTTAACATTATAATAAATACATTAATATTTTTGTATCTGTTATAATGTAAAGCCTTAAATGTTCTATACTGTTTGTTTATTTTTCAATCAGCCATTCATCACCATATTTTTTAACCTCTAAAATTACAGACTCTCCTGCATCATTACTTATGCATAGAGAATCTCCATCATAATTTACTATATCTTTAAGCGTCATTTCATTAGTTATAATATTAAGATAATAATCAATTTCCTGAGCAGCCAAAAACCAGTCAGCATCCATACCTTCTATAACTCCGTCACTTTGTTTATTTTCTTCCAAGTGCTTTTTTATTTCTTCAAAACTATTTTCTAAATTTTTAATATAATTGTCAGAAAAATATCCAGAGTTCTCAAATTTGGATACATAGAGATAAACATTTTCCATATTAATCTCATAATATCCTCCGCCCTCAAAATCAAAATCTACAGTTTTATTAAAAATATCATTTAATTCACCATAATTTTCAGCATACCATCTGCAGGCATTATAATACGCTTTTTCTCTAGTACTTTTATCATCAGCATTTATTATTTCAGGAGCTTTTTTATATATGCCGGTAAATCCATAGCTTCCGTTAGGCTCTGCTACCATAATAGTATCAGAATTTATAGGCTGAATAGATATAATATAACCTCCATCAGCACCTACAACCTCTTCATAATCTAAAGTCTGAGAACCTATACCGCAATAAGGTTCAACATACTGATTTTCTTGTAATATCATTTTACTAACATCCGTGCTTTGAATATTAGTTACTATTTGCCCGTTTTCGTCTGTAGTTATGTTAATAGAGTAAAAATAGAAAGTTTCATCATTATTTTTCTTTAATTCTATAGAAGCATTATAACCATTTGTATATAAATTATTAAAATTATAAGTATTAATATCCCCTACTTCTTCTGGTTTGTAATCTGATTCTGATATTAATATACCTTCAAGTCTTTCATTATATTCCAGAAAAGTTACATCTGCTTTATTCTCATAAGGGAAATTATCAAAGTTAGGATTTTCTTTTACTTCTCCGTAATAATAATTAGAATAATAATTTTCTTTTTCCCATTTAGTAATTATAGTTTCATTAGGATCGCTTTCATAACCTTGATAATTATCTTCATAAAGAATTCCGTTTTTTACAGAAAAGCCTTTATAATTTGTAGCAATATTACTTGGTCCTTTTTCGTACTTATCCTGTATATTATAAAGTTCATAATAATAGGCATTAGTTCCGTCTTTTGAAGATTCAAATATATAATTTTTATCTTCTCTATAACTTCCATGCTCAAATACGTATTCTATATCTCCGTTATCTTTGAAAGTGTATTTAGCACTGCCGCTTATAATTATTTTATTTTTTACCTTATCCAAAAACGCAGCATCTTCCTGTGATAATATTTTTACTGCTGGTATAGTTTCATTTGACTGTACTGTTTCATTTGTATTAACAGTATTTGCATTAGTTTGATTATCAGTTTTATTACCGCATTGAATTATAATTAAAGATATTATTGTAATGAGTAAAAATATTTTCTTCATATATATTCCTTAAATCATATTATAAAAATAAGTATACTATATAGATGTATTTATTTCAATATAAGTATTATTAATTATATATATACTGAAAATTTTTAAGTTTGTCAATTTTTAATTGTTCTTTTTCCCGCCGCAAAAAGAACCAAAAAGTGCAAGTGTTGAAATTATTATTAAATCGTACTAATCATGTTTTATATGTAGGATAAATTGCTAAATTCAGCATAAAATGTAGCCTTTCGCGACTGCGGGCTGTGCCTGCTTCTTTGCGGCAATACCACAGGCACTTCCTACGGTCGCAAAAAAAGCGGGGGGTTGCGTAGCACACAGTGCGGTGGGCAAAGCCCCGCAAATATTTTAAATTTAAAAAATTAATTTTTGACAAATCATATTTGTTTAGGTATATGCTAAAAAACTTTATAAAATAAAAAGGCTCTACCAACATAAAATTTGATAAAGCCTCATAATTTCAAACTAAATAAAATTAATTAGACTGCTTTTTAAACACTCCGCTAAATCCATAGCTTCCATGATTTTCAACTAAAACTAAAGCATCAGAACTTATAGGAGTTATATCTATCATATAGGTAAAATCCGCACCGTAAGCTTCACCATACTCCATAGAATTGTCAAATATCTCACAATAAGGCTCAACATACTGATTTTCTGATAATATCATTTTACTAACATCTGTACTTTGAATATTAGTTACTGTCTGTCCGTTTTCATCTGTAGTTATGTTAACAGCATAGAAATAGAATGTTCCGTCATCATTTTTCTTTAATTCGATAGAAGCATTATAACCATTTGTATATACATTGTCAAAATTATAATTATTAATATCCCCTACTTCTTCAGGCTTATAATCTGATTTTGATATTAATATGCCTCTTGATATTCTATTGTACTCATCAAAAGTTACATCAGCTTTATTCTCATAAGGGAAATTATCAAAGTTAGGATTTTCTTTTACTTCTCTGTAATAATAATTAGAATAATAATTTTCTTTTTCCCATTTACTCATTATTGTTTCAATAGGGTCGCTCTCATAACCTTGATAATTATCTTCATAAAGAATTCCATTTATTACTGAAAAGCCTTTATAATTTGCAGCTATATTGCTTGGTCCTTCTTTGTATATATCTTGTATATTATAAGTTTCATAATAATAGGCATTAGTTCCATCTTTTGAAGATTCAAATATATAATTTTTATCTTCTCTATAACTTCCATGCTCAAATACATACTCTATATCGCCGTTATCTTTGAAAGTATATTGAGCATTTCCGCCCATTAATATTTTATTTTTTACTTTTTCTAAAAATGCTGCATCTGCCTGTGATACTATTTTTTCTGACGGCATAGTATTATCTGACTGTACGGTTTCATTTGTATTAGAAGTATTAGTTTGTGTATCTGTTTTATTACCGCATTGAATTATAATTAAAGACATTATTGTAATTAATAAAAGTATTTTTTTCATATCAATCTCCATAACAAATATAGTATAATATAATTACAAATATATCAACAGAATATTATAATAATCTAGCAACTAAAAGTGTGATATCATCAAACTGAGGAGTTTTTCCTCTAAACGAAATAGTTTCATTTACTATATCATCAACTAATTCTTTAGCATCATCATAATCATTTTTAAGAATATTTTTAAGTCTTTCTTCACCGTATTCTTCTTCAGCTTTATTGAAAGTTTCAGTTATACCATCGGTATATAAAATAATAGTATCTCCATTAGAATAAGAAAGCTGTTTATTTTGATAAGAAGCGTCTTCAATAAATCCTAAAGGCTTACCATGAGTATGCATTTCAAGTATAGAATCTAAAGTGCTGATATCATATTTTTTTAGTAAATATTGAGTTAAATGTCCTGCATTAGAATATGTAATAGTTTTATTTTCAGTATCAATAACAACCAAGAAACAAGTAACAAACATACCATTATTAGAATCTTTATATATATGTTTATTTGCAGCTTCTAATATTTTAGCAGGATCGTCCATTTCAGAAAAATAAACTCTAAGTATAGAGCGTGTCATAGTCATAAAAAATCCAGCACCTAAACCTTTACCAGATACATCGGCTATAACAAGAGCATATTTAGTATCGCTTATTTTTATATAGTCATAAAAATCTCCGCCTACATTTTTGCTAGGTATGCTCACCGCTGCTATATCAAATAAACCGTCATTAGGGAACTCTTTAGGAAGTACGCTTTTCTGAAGCTGTTCTGTAAAGTTAATCTCTTCTGTTAGAGATTCTTTTATTTTTGACTCTTCGGATAATAATACATGCATATAATTCTCGCCTATCTGCTGAGCCAACATCTCTAAAAGCGATAAATTACTTAAATTAAATGCCTTATTAATATTTCTCTCTGTAGCTGAAAGAAAACCTATTATCTCATCTTTTGCTACAATTGGAGCTACCATAAAACTATTTCTTTTATATCTAAGATTTTTATTAGGTCTGAATCTGCTGTCTCTGTCTACATCAAAAGAATAAACAGGCTTTCCAGTACTAAGTACTTCAGAAAGAACATTATCATCAACAGTTACAACACCATATTTAAGTACATCTTCATCTATTCCAATACCAGCCTTAAACTTAAAAACGCCATTCTCTTTTAATATAACTGATACCCTATGAGCCTCAAATGCTTCACATACTATGCTAATATTATCATTAAGTATTTCTTCTATAGTTTCGCATTTATTAATAGAAATAGACATCTGATACAAAGCACCAACCTCATAAGCCCTTGACTGTGCTCTGTCATATACCATTTTATTAACTAAAGCTAAAGATACAATATTTGCAAATAATGACATTACAACTGTATCCTGCTCTATAAACTTACCATTTTTTTTATTTATTAAAAACAATGAACCTATATTTTTTTTTCTTACTTTTAGAGGTACAAATAATATATTTTTAAGATCTTCTCCTAAAATCTCTTTCATAGGAATAAAAGCAGAATCTTCCTGAGGATCATTAGAATATAATGAACATGATGTAGTATAAGCTCTTACAGCTAAAGGTCTTTCGCTGTCAATAATATTTCCGAAGAATTTACTTCCCAAAGGACCTATAGACATTTCATAGTGAAGATTATATAATTCCTGATCCACCAAATATAAAAGAATAGAATCTGTGTACATTATAGTTTTTATTTCTGATATGATTGTAACTAGAGTTTCATCATGATCGCTGCTGGCATTCATTCTTTTGATAATACCTGAAAATACTTCAAGCTGCTTTTCGGGATTATCTACTATATCATATATATCCACACAATACCTCTAAATGTTATTAGTATATACTATTTTATTATATCATAGTGTATTTTATAGTCAACATATATTTTTTCTTTTTAGTGTTTAAGAGCCATAGATATTGCACAGTTTTAGTTTAAAAAAAGGAGGTATTCCTTATAATTTAAATTATCACAACAAACAAAAAGGAATAGCTATG
>NZ_CASEGO010000041.1 GCF_949287625.1 uncultured Brachyspira sp.
CATAGGTATTCCTTTTTGTTTGTTGTGATAATTTAAATTATAAGGAATACCTCCTTTTTTTAAACTAAAACTGTGCAATATCTATGGCTCTTAAACAAGATATACAATTAATACATTAAAATAAATAATTATAAATTAAATAAATTCATTGATTTTATTGTAAAATATTATAGAATAAGCAGAAATATATCTAAAATAATTTTTTAAGGCGGTATGTTATGAAATTAAATAAATATATGGTTTCACCATCAGTACCAAAAGAATTGGAGCCACTTATAGAAATTACTAAAAACTTTTGGTGGTGCTGGAATCAAAAAGCAGTAACTTTATTAAGAACAATAGATATTGATAATTGGGATAAAAGAGATCATAATCCAATAAGAGTACTTGGAGAATCCTTACAGGAACGCTTTGATGCTATGCTTCAGGACGATGCTGCTATGATGAGTTTAGCAGAAGTTTATGATGAGTTTAAAACTTACATGAAGCAGGAAACTTGGTATGACAGTTTAGGCGAAGACCAAAAAACACATAATGAAAAGATAGCTTATTTTTCTTTTGAATATGGTTTACATGAATCTTTACCAAACTATTCAGGAGGTCTTGGTATATTATCAGGCGATCACTTAAAATCTGCAAGTGATTTGGGACTTCCTTTAGTGGCTATGGGACTTTTATATAGAAAAGGTTATTTCAGACAATATTTAAATGCTGACGGCTGGCAGCAGGAATATGATATAGAAAATGATTTCTTTAACTTAGCTTTAGAAAAAGTTTTAGATAAAAACGGCGAAACTATGAAAGTAGATGTAGATTTACCAGGAAGAAAAGTTTATGCTCAAATATGGAAAGCAAATGTAGGAAGAATAGAACTTTACTATTTAGATGCCAATATAGAAGAAAACAGTATTGAAGACAGAGACATTACAGCTCAGCTTTATGGCGGAAACTTAGAAACTAGAATACAGCAGGAAATACTTCTTGGTATAGGCGGTGTTAAGGCTTTAGATAAATTGGGTATTAAGCCTACAATATATCATATGAATGAAGGACACAGTGCTTTTCTTTCTTTAGAGAGAATAAGACAATTAATGGAAAATAAAAATTTAGATAAAAATACAGCAAGAGAAGTTGTATACAGTTCAAATATATTTACAACTCATACACCAGTGCCTGCAGGTAATGATATATTCCCTATAGATATGGTTCAAAAATATTTCTATGATTATGTAAAACATATAGATATGAGTATGGACGAGTTTATAAGACTTGGAAGAATAAATCCGGACGATCAAAAAGAAAGTTTTTGTATGACTGTTCTTGCTCTTAATTTATCGGCTGAAAACAACGGAGTAAGTGAGCTTCATGGACATGTATCAAGAAATATGTGGAAAGATATATGGAGAGGTGTTCCAGTTAATGAACTTCCTATAGACTCTATTACTAATGGTATTCACACTTTAAGCTGGATATCTTTCGATATGCAGAACTTACTTGACAGATATTTAGGTCCTCGCTGGAGAACTAAACCTCTTGAATATGAAATTTGGGAAAGAGTTCAGAAAATACCTGATGCAGAACTTTGGAGAACTCATGAGAGAAGAAAAGAAAGACTTATTGACTTCTGCCGTGAAAGATTAAAAGCTCAAATTACAAACAGAGGATTCACAAAAAAAGAAATAGAACATGCTGAACAAATACTTTCTCCAGAAGCTTTAACAATAGGCTTTGCAAGAAGATTTGCTACATATAAAAGAGGTACTTTGCTATTTAAAGATTTGGAAAGATTAAAAAATATTATCAATAATTCTGAAAGACCAGTACAGATAATATTTGCAGGTAAAGCTCACCCACATGATAATGGCGGTAAGGAATTAATAAGAAATATTGCTGAGATTTGCAGAAGAGAAGATTTCAGAGATCATATAGTATTTATAGAAGACTATGATATTAATGTAGCCAGATACATGGTTCAAGGTGTAGATGTATGGCTTAATAATCCTAGAAGACCTTTAGAGGCAAGCGGTACAAGCGGTATGAAAGTTCCGCCAAACGGAGGATTAAACTTCAGCGTATTAGATGGCTGGTGGGACGAGGCTTATGACGGACAAAACGGATGGGCTATTGGAAACAGAGAAGAATATACTGATTTAGAATATCAAGATGAGGTTGAAAGTAAGGCTCTTTATAATGTACTAGAAAATGAAATTATACCTCTATTCTATGAAAGAGGAAGAGATGGCATACCTAGACAATGGGTTGCTGCTATGAAATGGAGTATGCAGACTGTTTGTCCAGTATTTTCTACTAACAGAATGGTTGCTGATTACTTCCGTAAATTCTATAATAATGCAAGCAAAAGATATTTTAATATGACTGAAAATGAATTTGCTAAAGCGAAAGAGTTAAAATCTTGGAAACAAGGCATATTCTCTAAATGGTCTAAAGTATCATTTGAAAATACTATATCTGAGATGCCTTCAAGAAACTTAAAAGTAGGAAGTAAGTTTGAAGTAAAAACTATAGTTAATTTAGGAGATATAGCTCCTGATTCTGTGAGAGTAGAACTTTACTATGGTAAATTAAGTATGAAAGAAGATATATTAGATCCTGTTACAGTTGAGATGAAACATTCTGCTGATTTAGGAAACGGCAGACATTCATTCTCTGGAACTTTGGAATGCATAAATAGCGGTCAAAGCGGTTATGCTATAAGAATGTATCCATATCATAAAGATTTGAGCTACAAATTTGATATGAAGTTAATCATATGGGGTTAATACTTAAAGGGTAACTTATATAAAAAGGGCTTAGACTTAAAAGTTTAAGCCCTTCTTATTATCAATAATTAATAAAATACAATAGACTTATTTCAAAACCAATTTGTTAATATTTATAGTTTTTTTAATTTAATATTTTTTTAATTATAGTTGGGGCTTTACCTCACAATATATACCCGCTTCTTTTGCTAACACAGCCAAACTACGGTGAGAAGCAAAAAGACTGCATATTTATAGTTTATAAAACATGTAAAGCATTATTTTTATAATTGATAAATTATTAAATTTTTATATAATCTTGTCATATAGTTTTGAAACAAGTCCAATAAATAAAAATGTTGGGAAATATGTTATGATAGCTGTTTTTGTAAATATGATGGCCGTTTTAATAGGCTCTCTTGTAGGACTTATATTTAAAAATAAACTCTCAAAAAAATATGAATCTCCTGTATTTATAGCTGCAGGTATAATATCGCTTACTATAGGGATAAGTATGGCAATAACTACAAAGCATATATTAATATTTGCCATATCAATAATGCTTGGAGGAATTACTGGTACATTTTTAAAAATAGAAGAAAAAATTGAGCATTTCGGAGAGTTTTTAAAAAATAAATTTACACTTAAAGAAAATTCAGGTAATTTCGCTTTGGGATTTTTAACTTCATCAATACTTTTCTGCTCTGGTTCTATGTCTATATTGGGATCATTTCAGGCAGGCACGCAGGGAGTATATGACTTGATATTTACAAAAAGTGTTATAGACGGATTTGTTGCTATATTTATGTCTACCGTTTATGGAGTAGGAGTAACATTTTCTGTCATAAGTATTTTAATTTATCAAGGTACTTTAACTATACTTTCATCATTTTTAGAGCCTTATGTATCTGAAACTATGCTGATAGAAGTTTCGGCTGTAGGAGGAGCTACAGTTATGATGATTGGAATAAATTTATTAAAAATGGCTAAAATAAAAACTGGTGATTTTCTTCCAGCTTTAATTTTTGCTGTGTTACTAGTATTGCTTATACCATATATAAATTTTTTATAAAATCATTAAATCTATAAAAATTAATGATTTATATTTTTACTATTAATTAAATTTTGACAGAATAAAAATTTTTAAGTATAATAAATATAATTATATGTTAGGAGATTGTATTTATGGAAAGTATAGAATATATAGAGTATGCAAAGAAAAAAGCTAATATTGATGAAGTTATAAATAAAAAGCTAATATCTCAAAATGATAGTTTCTTAAAATTAAAAGAATATATAAAAGATAATGAAGAAAAAGAATTAGAGATATGCAGAGAAATATCTAAAGAGTTTAATAATATGGATATATTAAAATCATATTATGCTGCAAACTTTGTAGGACATGCCATATTCCACACAGAAATTGCTGATGAAGAAATGGGTAAAAACATTATTAGTTTATTCTCTAAAAATATAGAACAGGCATGCCAATTTATTGATAATGTATCTCAGCTTTATAATGTAGATGAAGATGAAATTACTGAAGAAGATATTGCAAATGTTAATATTGAAGTTATGTACAAAACTGATTATAAATCATTAGAGGCATTTATAGGAATAGATATGATGATTGCTCCTCTTATGACTGTACTTTGTTCAAATCAGAATCTAAGAAAATATTTTATATCTTTAGATTTAATGGATCATATAGAATATTTAGAAACTTATATTCAATCATTATCATATATTCATGTTGCTGCGGAAGCATGCAGTAAAACAAAAATCTTAGTATTAGCTCCAAAAACTCAAAGAGGTTTTTTTATAGAAGCCTCCGATATGAGTAACGCATACTATCTTATAACATTATTAGAAAGTGAATTATACAAAAAAGAACTATTAAAAAGATACGGAATTGATAATTATGAGTTTGATGAAAATGTCTATAATATAGCATCAGGTACTTCTTATGCTAAAGAACTGACAGAATCTCAGGCACATATGCAATACTATACTATATACGCCATGCAGAAAGACGGCAGCTATAAAATAGAAGATGAAAACGGAGAGCTTGATTTAAATACTATGCTATATGGGGATATGTCGCCTGAAGAGATACCTGATATAGATGGAATGCATATAATTATTATGGACAGTGACGGAATGTGGAAAAAACCAATAAAATGGAATATGAGTTATTTTTCAAAACCGCATCAGAAATTAACCCCTTATGTTAAAATATTAGATGAAATATCTGATGAAGAATATAATAACTGGATAGAAAAAATAAAAAATTATAATATATAAAAAATAATACAAAAAAAATAATAGCTATATAAAAAATTATATAGCTATTATTTTTGTATAAATCTATTTTATCAATATCAAACTTTAAAGAAATGCATCAAATCAACAAGTTCTTTAGCCTGTCCCATTAAAGCCTCAGAAGAAGCTGTAGCCTGTTCTACCAAAGTAGCATTCTGCTGAGTAGACTGATCCATTTGTGAAACAGCCATATTTACCTGATCTACACCAGCCTGCTGTTCTACTGCCATAGCACTGATGTCTTGCATAATTTTAGAAGTATCTTCAATTTTCTGTTCTATATCCATAAATATTTCTTTAGATTTTCTAGCTGTTTCAGTAGCTATTCTAATTTTATCATTAGAATCAGCAATTAAAGAAGTAATATCTTTAACAGAAGACTGACTTGTTTGAGCTAAGTTTCTTACTTCACTTGCTACTACAGCAAAACCCTTACCCTGTTCACCCGCACGTGCAGCCTCTACAGCAGCATTAAGGGCTAATATATTAGTTTGAAAAGCTATATTTTCTATTATTTTAGTTATATCTGTAATTTTATTACTTGCCTCAAAAACAAGTTCTATATTATTAGTTGTAGCTTCAATTATTTCTCCAGCCTCCTGAACTGATTTTTCAGAATCCTGCATCATCTGATTACCTCTTAAAGAATTATCAGCAGATGATTTTATTGTAGAGGCAATTTGTTCCATAGATGAAGCTGTCTCTTCCAAATGTGAAGCCTGAGTTTCTGTTCTGCTTGATAAATCAGTATTACCCTGAGCTATTTCTGTAGCTGCCTCTGAAATTTCCCTTGAGCTTTCTAAAACTCTTGTAATAATTTCTCTTAAATGTGATATCATATTATCAAAACTTCTAAGTAATGAATCAAATTCACTATTGCCTTTATATTTGCTTGAATCTATTTTTACAGTTAAATTACCCTGAGATATTTCTGAAGCCAAGCTAACACATAATCTCAAATTCTTTCCTACTTTCCTTCCCAATGAAGCTAAGAAAATTACAACAGAAAATCCTACTATAAATAAAAATATGAAAAATAATATAGTATCTTTTTTAACTTCTCTTGCAGCATTTTGAAGATTCAAATTGTTATCAGAATCAAGTTTATCAAAAAACTGATTGATAGGTGTCATTATTTGAGAAACACTTTGCTCATATGATTTACCATTAACAAGCTCTATAGCTTCTAATTGTCTTGCTTTATATTCATCAGGTATAGTTCCATCTGGATTTCTAGGGATATTTTTTATTATTTCCATAGCCTGAACTTCTAATTTTACTAATTCTTCTGAACGGCTTTTTGACAAAGTTAAATAATCAAACATTTCTTTAGAAAAATTCAAATCTTTCATCACATTTGAATATGATTTAGTTTCTCCGTCATAAGAAGGCCTTTGACCGCTGCCTAAATAAATAGACCAATATATACCTCTGTCATAATTTATTGGAGTTGGTTTTGTACCGCCTGATATAGCTATACAGTCATTATATGCCTGTTCATATTTGGCATCTCCTGTAGCTACATAACTTCTTACAAATTGAGTTAAAAATGCTGAATTTTGCTGGTACTGCCTTGCTATAGCTGATGATTTTATAGTGTGCTGATAAATACGGCTGTATTCTGTTACACTTCTAACTATCCTAATCTGAAGATATATCAACAATAGAGTCATAACAAAAGTATATACGCCAAACATAATAAATAGAGTCCTTATCTTCATAATAAAATATCTCCAGTAAAGTTTTTATTTTTTATAATGATTTCGGAATTACATAACTATTTATTTAAAATAAATTAAGTATTTTCCTATATAAATTATACATTATATATTAAATATAACAAAAAAATTACATTTTATACATGAAATTAAAAAAAAATTACATAAAAAGTGCTTGAATATTATTTATAATAAACTTAAAATGTATTACTATAAAAAATAATTACGGAATGATGATAAATGAATAACAAAATAACACAAATTAGAATCGGTTTCTCTAATATAGTAATATTTAGAAATATTATCAAAACAAAAGTTATAAAAAAATTATTAAAATTTTTAGAAATTTACAATGATAATGACAAAATAAAAGTAGCAGACTATTATTCAGACTTTTTATATGAACTTTTCAAATATAATGATACAATAGGCGATTATATATTAGAACAAATATTTCAGGACGATAATATTTATATAAATAAATACATAAGAAATGAAAATATAAATGAGTCCTTAAAAAATACGCTAAAAAATGAACTTAATTTTTTTGAATTATTATCATCATTTGATTTTAATATCTTATTCTCAAAAGAATACTCAGTATCAAAGCTAGAAAATAAGAAAATTGATTTCTATAATATATATACAAATCATATAAATGATATAAATAAAAAAGGATATGGAATATTTTATAATAATAACATGTTCACGCTTGACAGCAAAAAAAATATAATACCTGCAAAGCATCAGGATATGCAGAATATTAAACAACTATACGGATATGAAAGAGAAAGAAGTAAAGTTATAGCAAATACAAAAAGCCTATTAGAAGGAAAAAGAGCTAATAATATACTTCTTTACGGAGATGCTGGAACTGGCAAGAGCAGTACTATAAAGGCAATAGCTAATATGTTCAAAGATGACGGCTTAAGACTTATAGAAGTTAAAAAAAGTCAGTTATCATTTATTACTGATATAATAGAAATGCTAAGCGTAAGTCCTCTTAAATTTATAATATTTATAGATGATCTAACTTTCTCTTCAAATGATGATACTTTTTCATATTTAAAAGCTGTACTTGAAGGCGGGGTAAACTCCTTTCCAAATAATGTAGTAGTTTATGTTACTTCCAATTACAGACATTTAATAAAAGAGAATTTTAATGACAGACAAGGCGATGATATACATATAGAAGATACTATTCAGCAGATAATGAGTTTAACTAACCGTTTTGGTATAATTATCACTTTCCAAAGACCAGACAAAGATTTATTTGTAGATATAGTTCTTTCTTATGCAAAAGAAAATAATATAAATATGGATAAAGAAGAACTTATAAAACAAGCAGAAAGCTATGCTATAAGAAGTGCTGGAAGAAGCCCAAGAGCAGCAAGACAATTTATAGAAACTTTATTGTAATTTATTATTTTATATCTTTTCTATACAAACTAAACAATTCATTTGTATAAATTAATACAGAATTACTATCAAATAAAAATTGCTCGCTATTATCATCAAAATTCGGCTTATTTGGCGTACTATACCAATAATACAATGATAAATTATGATGCGGTATTATTTTTATATTACTATCATCTTTGGCATATAATGATGAATTTGTATTTTCTGTTATTAAATATTCTATATTATAATTTTGATTAGTATAAGTATTTTCTTTTTTAGTTAAAAATAAATTCATAGCATAGTTAAAAATATTTCTTGAATATAGAGTAAAAGGCTCTCCATCAGCATCTTTAGCCATGTTTTTTACAATATCATAAGTAAGCCTTTGTTTTTTTCCTATCAAAGAAAAATAGTCATTTTGTTTATAATAATGCCAAGGAACAGCCAATATATGTATAAACATAAATATTATTAACAAATTAAATAATTTAGTTTTTTGATAATATAAATAATTTGTAAATAACAAAATAGTAAAGAAAGATAATGCAAACATAGAAAAATGATAAACATATCCGCCTCCTTTACCTTTTAAAATCATAGGACAAAGTATAGCAACAGGTATATACAAAAAATAAAAGAATAATACTTCTTTTAATACAGTATCATTTTTAAATCTTTGCCCTTTAAATAAATCCTTCTTACATAAAAACATAATAGAATATACAAAAGAAGCAATTACTATAACATGAGAAATTATTATTGTAATTATTACTATAGGACTAAATATACCCCAATAAGTTAATGCCGTTTTCACATCAAATTTATTTAATGTAAAAGTAGGAAATATTATCTGTGCATATATTTGAGGGAAGCGTTTATAAAATGGTACAGTATAGCCTTTTGATAAATTAATCATCTTCAAAGAATTATTAAATCCATTTTGAATCTCAACTATTAAATACGGTAAATACAATAAAAATGATATGAATACTCCTAAAGCTAAATATTTAAAATATTTTTTAGAATAATCCCTTTTAATGATTAAATAAACCAAAAGTGTAGGAACTATACCATAATATACAGCAAAATGAAATTGTCCCATAATAGCTAAAACAGGAAACAAAAGTGCTGCAAAAACTTTTGAATATTTTTCATCTCTCAAATACTCTGTAAAAAACATACAAAACAAAAATGAAAACATTGCTACGGGATTAGGATTAGTAAAAGAAGTAGCAGCCTCAAATAGAATGCAGTTAACTGCAATAAATGATGTCATAACAGCAGCAGAAACTATTCCAAATCTAAAATAAATCCAAATTAAAAATATAAATAAAATTAATAAATACAAACTAACATCAATAATTCTAGCAGTATAATAATTTTCTCCTCCTAAATTAAATAATAATAAAAATCTTGAATAAAATCCGGCTCCAGGAACTCTGGCTATATCATCAACTAAAAGTCCGCTTGTAACTAGTCTTGCTCCAGTATGCGGAATTTGTTTATTATCATGAGCTGTTTTCATCTCATAAAAATGCTGTTCATTATCATTAGATAAAAAAGAATTTCTCTGAAAATAAAAATTTGATATTACACTTATAATAATAGATAATACAATTAATGATAATAAAATAATTTTAATTTTCTTTTCCATTTAGTAATATCCTTTTTATTTATTATAAAATTTGTATATAGTAAAACCTTTTGTATTAGTAACAATATCAGCATTATTATCAATAATATATTTCATATCATTTGCATTTCTATTTGAATCCCAATTTTTCTCAACAATATTATCTTTAATTATATATGTTACTTTTGCATCGTCTGAATATTTAAGTCTGTTATTAGGAAAATAAGTATCAAAAATATCTTTATGCTGTCCTCTAAGTATGCCTGAAAAAGAATCATAAATTTTTATATTTTCACCATTTGAATCATTTTCAATAATATCAAGCAAAGCAGCAAAACTTTTATAATTTCTAGGTTCTTCAAATAATTTCCAATATCTAATCAATTCTCCAGACATAGCAAATAAATTTAATAACAATAAAATAGCTGTTATATTAAAATATTTTCTGCTATTTTTTAATCTATTTTCATTTTGTACAAAAAATAATAAAATAGGTGTAAATGAAATAGAATAAGCAGAATATAAATAATGAAATGTTCCTGATTTTGATCTAAATACTATAAAACTAATAATTGTAACTGGAATAAATAAAAACAATATAAAAATTAATTCTTTTAATATTTCTTCTTTATCATTAGAAATATTTTTTCTTTTTAATAAAAAAACAAAAGATCGTATAAAAGCAAAAGCTGAAAAAATAATGCTTACAGCTAAAAAAATTAATCCATAAAAATATACAGGTTTAGTAAACCAATAATAAATAATAGATCCTATTCTAGTACCGAATAAAGCAGATAATTCATTTGTAGGAAATAATATTAAAGCATAAACTTGAGGAAAAGGTATAGATGAAAGTTCCCCCCTCATATTCATAGCATATTGAACATTTAAAAAACCTGTTTTTATTTCATGTAAAAGGTATGGTAAGTACAATAGAAAAGATATAAAAACTCCTAAAGCCCAGAATAATATATATTTTTTAGTTCTTTTAAATCTAATTATTAAATAAACTATCAGTGTAGGAATCATAGAAAAAAAAACAACCATATGCCCCTGAGCCATTAATGCAAGTATTGGAAATATCATAACAGAGGATATTTTTATGATTCTTTCATTATTATTTTTATTTAAATATTCATATAAGAAAATAAATAACGGCAAGCTAAACATTAAAGTAACATTAGGATTCCAAAAATCAGTCATAGCCATTATTAAATATCCATTAATCATTATAATAGGACTCATAAGAGAAGCTATAAAAAGTCCGAACCTTTTATAAATCCAAAACATAAATATAAATAATATTATCAAATTAAAAATTAGATTAATAATTTTGGCATTAAATAAATTTTCATTACCAATACTATAGAATAAAGTATATAGTATATAGTAAAATCCTCCTGGAACTTTTGGACTGGTTTCAGCATCTGTACTTACAAATCTAGCCCCCATTGTTGGAAACTCTTTATTTCCATAATATTTTTTCATATCATAAAAATGAGATTCCTGATCCTTACCTATATATCTTTTATCTATAGCATAAAATGAAATTGAAACACAAAAAACTAATGATAAAATTATTAGCAAAAATAAAAAATTTCTTAATTGCATTATTATATCCTAAATTATATTCCATCAAAAGGTTTATCACTATTATATTTATATACTAATAAAGCACTATTACTATATAACAGTTTAGAATTATTATTAAAATATAGCATATAATTAGATATTACATCATTATTTTTTGATAAACCTACAACTCTATCAAATACAAAATATATATTAGTTGAATTATCATTTTGTTTCCATACATTATTGGTAAAAAAAGTAACAGCTATATCCCTATACATATTATTATGAGCATAAATACTTATTACATTGGCATCTGAATTTATAGAATCTTCATAAATAGTTTTTATAACATTTTCCATAGCATATATATTTCTAGGTTCTTCATAATATTTTATATATACAGTATTTTGAAAATAAAGTACAATTAAATTAATAAAAAGTAAAAAATTAATTATATAAAAAATATTTTTATTTGATTTTAATTTAGCCTCATATTGAACAAAAAATAATATTATAGGCAAATATGATATAGCAAACATAGAATATAAATAATGTATAGCACCTGATTTGGAACGTGATAAAATATTAATGATTATTGTAATGGGTATAAATAGTAAAAATATAAAAAACATATCAATAATAATTTTTTCATTATTTGATCCAGCTTTGTAATTCTTATTAAAGAAAAAATATAATATTCTAACAAAACAAAAAATAGAAAAAATTAAACTCAAAAATAGAAAAGATACCCCTAATATTGTAAAAGGATATTTACTCCAATAACTAATAATTGCATTTATACCGCTGCCATAAGACATAGATATTTCATTAGTAGGATATAATAATAATGCATATATTTGCGGAAATGGAAAAGAAGAAAATGAATCTCTGACAGACATTGCCATTTTTAAATTTATAAAATTATTTTGTATTTCTGATATCAAATATGGTAAATATAATAAAAAGGATATCAATACTCCTATTAACCAATAAAATATATATTTTAATGTTCTTTTATATTTTATTATAAGATAAACTATTATAGTAGGTATCATAGAAAAAAAAGTAAAAAAATGCCCTTGAGCCATAATAGCAAGAATTGGAAAAATAAAAACAGCCGAAAATTTAACTATATTTTTTCTTTTACTTTCTTCTTCCGTATTATCAATATATTCAAATAATAATATAAATAATATAAAACTAAATATTAATGTTATGTGCTGATTTAAAAAATCAGTAATTACCAATACAATATATACATTACATAAAATTAAAGATGCGATAAATGAAGTGATCATAAGTCCGAAACGTCTATAAAACCAAAATAAAAATAAACATATTATTATTAAATTAAATATTAAATTAATAATCCTAGATATAAAATAATTTTCACCAGATAATTTATAAAATAAAGTATAAAATATATAATATGCCCCGCCAGGTACTCTTGGGATATTATCTGCATTATTAACTATTTCACTTGGTAAAAATCTAGCACCTGTAGCAGGTAATTTTCCGCTTTCATACCATTTCTTCATATCATAAAAATGCTGTGCTTGATCTGTTCTTAAAAATCTTCTAGGCATAATATAGCAATCTATAAATGCATTAGTAATTAAAGCTGATATTAATAAAACGATTGGAATTATGACATATTTCTTATCACTCATAAATAAACTCTAAATAAATTATACTAAATGACAGGCACAATAATGCCCGCTTTCTACTTCTCTAAACTCTGGTACTTTCTCAGCACAAACAGCCTCAGCCTTAGGACATCTTGTTCTAAACTTGCAGCCTGAAGGAGGATTGATTGGAGAAGGTATTTCACCGGAAAGTATTATACGTTTTTTTGTCTTTGCTATAGAAGGCTCTGATATAGGTATTGCAGAAATTAAAGACTGAGTATAAGGGTGTAAAGATTTTGTGTATAATGATTCACTGTCTGTAAGCTCTACAATATTGCCTAAATACATAACACCTATTCTTTTTGATATCTGACGCACCACTGCCAAATCATGAGCTATAAAAAGATAAGTAAGCCCCATATCCTGCTGCATATCATAAAGCATATTTATAATCTGTGCCTGTATTGATACATCTAATGCTGATACAGGCTCATCGCATACTATAAACTCTGGATTAACCGCTAAAGCTCTGGCTATACCTATACGCTGTCTCTGCCCGCCTGAAAACTCATGAGGATATCTCTGTGCCTGCTCTGCATTAAGCCCTACAAGTTTAAGAAGATTAATAATTTTTTCTCTTCTTTCATTTTTTGTAGAATAGAGTTTATGTACATCAAGAGCCTCCCCTATTATATCTTCAACTGTCATACGGGGATTAAGAGAGGCATAAGGGTCTTGGAAAATTATCTGCATCTTTTTAGCATAATTGCGGTAGTTGTCATTATTAACTTCTTCTCCGTCAAAAAATATCTTTCCGCTTGTAGGTTTATATAGATGAAGTAAAGTTCTTCCCAAAGTAGTTTTTCCGCTTCCAGACTCACCAACAAGCCCGAAAGTTTCACCTTTATTTATTGTAAAAGATACTCCGTCAACAGCCTTTACTGTTTGTATGCTTCTTCCAAAGAATCCGCCTTTTATCTTAAAATGTTGTTTCAAATCTTGTATTTCTATTAAAGGTTTCATAAGAACTCTCTTTTATTTACTATATTAATTAAAAATTATTTAGGCATTTGATGAAGCCAGCAGGCTGAAAAATGACCTTTCTCAAACTCTGTTATAGGAGGCTTATTATCAATACATACTTTCATACATTCTTCACATCTGGTACTGAAAGGACAGCCAGCCTTCATATTTAAAAGGTCAATAGGTGTTCCTTCTATAGGAATAAGCCTATCCTGCTTTATATCAATACGCGGAAGTGACTTCAAAAGCCCCAATGTATAAGGGTGTTTAGGACGCTCAAATATATCAAAAACAGTTCCTCTCTCTACTATACCGCCTCCGTACATTACTATAATATCATCTGCCATATCAGCCACAATACCAAAGTCATGCGTAATAAGTATAACAGCCATTTGTATTTTTTTCTGTATATCCTTTATAAGCTCCAGTATCTGTGCCTGTATAGTAACATCAAGTGCAGTTGTAGGCTCATCGGCTATAAGTATTTTAGGGTCTCCTGCCAAAGCCATAGCTATCATTATACGCTGACGCATACCGCCTGAAAGCTCATGAGGATATTGTTTTATTCTTCTTCTAGGCTCATTGATACCAACCAATGTAAGAAGTTCAACTATTCTCTCTATTGCATCAGTTTTGCTTATTTTCTGATGCGTAGTTAATGCTTCCATTAATTGATTACCTATAGTATATACTGGATTAAGACAAGTCATAGGGTCTTGAAATATCATAGATATTAAGTCGCCTCTAATTTTTTTCTTTTCATGTTCTGAAAGTTTGATTAAATCAGTACCCTCAAAAAGTATCTCTCCGTTAATAATTTTACCTGGCTCTTCTATAAGCCCCATAATCGAATAAGCTGAAACACTCTTGCCGCTTCCAGACTCCCCTACTATACCCAAAACTTTAGATTTATCCAAATTATAAGAAATATTATTAACAGCTTTAACCTCTCCAAGAGGCGTAAAGAAAGATACGCTTAAATTTTTAACTTCTAATAAATGATTATTCTCCATTGTATACCGCCTTTATAAACTTCCTTATCTGTTTTTCATTCTAGGGTCTAATGCATCCCTTAATCCATCACCTACCAAATTAAAGCAAAGTATTATAATACTTATTAAAGCAGCAGGAAAAAGAAGCTGATAAGGATAAGAATAAACACCGCTTACAGCATTAGAAGTAAGAGATCCTAGCGAAACCATAGGGGCACTAACGCCCAAACCTAAGAAACTTAAAAAAGCCTCAACGAATATAGCATTAGGTATTTGAACCATAGCAGATACTATTATAGCTCCCATAGCATTTGGTATTAAATGCTTAAAAATTATTCTGCTATGAGGAGTACCCAAAGCTCTGGCTGCAGTTACAAACTCCTGTCCCTTTAATGCCAAAATCTGACCTCTTGTCATTCTTGCCATATTAGTCCAATAAAGCAGAGATATAACTATAAATATACTAAAAAGTCCTGGTCCTAAAAGCCCTATTCCTCTTAATGATTCATTTTGCAAAAACAATTTATCCATAGGAGCTTTAAGTACTACTGATAATAATACAACTACCAAAAGTGTAGGAACAGCACTTATTATATCTACTATACGCATCATAATACTGTCAGTAAGACCTCCAAAATAACCTGATATAGAACCATAAACTATACCTATTATTACAACTAAAGTGGCTGATACTATACCTATTAAAAGAGAAATTCTAGCTCCTATCATACATCTTACAAGTAAATCTCTTCCCAAAGTATCAGTACCGAATGGATGTTCAAAAGTAGGAAGACTATTTTCTACTCCTCTGTTTATCTGAGCATATCCGTATTCTGAAACCATAGGTATAATAATAGAAAGAACTGCTATAATACCAATAACTATGATAGATACTAAAGCAACTCTGTTTTTCTTAAATCTTCTGTATGCATCCTGCCAATATGTTACACTCTCTCTTTTTACTTCAGCTGAAGCCTTTTCTTCATCAGTGGCTTTAACAAATAATGATTTATCCAAACTTTCTTCCATTGTAATCCCCTTATATTTAATCCTGTATTTTTATTCTAGGGTCTATAATACCATATGATAAGTCTACCAAGAAATTCATAGCTATTAAAAAAGCTCCGTAAAATATTGTAACACCTAATATTGTAGGATAATCTCTTTGAGTTATGCTTTCAACAAAATATCTTCCAAGTCCAGGTATATTAAATATTTTCTCCACTACGAATGAACCAGTCAAAATTGCAGCAGCTAGAGGTCCTATATAAGTAACTATTGGTATAATAGCATTTCTTAAAGCATGCTTAAATATTATTATGCTTCTTGATATACCTTTAGCCCTTGCTGTTTTTATATAGTCCTGATGTATAACATCAAGCATAGAACTTCTCATAAGTCTAGCCATAAAACTAAGAGAGCTAAAAGACAAAGCAAATCCCGGCATTATATACTGAGCAAAAGAATCAAATCCGTATGCTGGAAGAAGTTTAAGCTTTACAGAAAATACGATAATAGAAACCGTAGCAACTACAAAACTAGGCACTGCTATACCCAAGGTAGCTGCAACCATTACAGCTCTGTCTACAAATTTACCATGCCTCAATGCCGCAACTATTCCAAACAAAACCCCTATAGTAGTAGAAATAAACATGCTGAATATTCCAAGCCTAAATGACACTGGAAAAGCTCTTATAATAGTTCCAGAAACAGACTGTCCTATCTTTGTAAGTGAAGTACCTAAATCACCTCTTAAAGCATTTTTGAGATAATTACCATACTGTACTATTTTAGGTTTATCTAGTCCGTATTTTTTATTTAAGTTTTCAAGAGCAACCTTGCTTAGAGGTTTTTCTCCTACAAAAGGTCCGCCCGGTACTGTGTGCATCAAAAAGAATGTTATAGTTACTATAACAAAAAGGGTCAAAAGCGAAACTAATAATCTTCTAACAACATAAGAAAACATAAAAATACCTTCTTAAATTAGGATAATGCAAATAACTAAATTATTATTGACAGTATATTATCTGTTAAAATTAAAGTTTTGTCAAACTTTAAACTAAGTCAATTTTCAAACAAATTTATATAATAGCATTTTTTTAATCCCCACCCATTTATACTTTTTTGTCTATTTTTAAAAATTTAATCTTTTCATTAGTTTATTGTCTAATCTAAAAAAAGGACACCCACCCAAGCGTTTATTAAATTTAGGATATTATTTAACGCACGTTTAAGCAATTTTTTTTATATTATAAAAATTAGAATTACAAATCAATCTATATTTAATAATTTCGCTTAACGTGCGTTGTGAGTATTATAAATTTAAATAAATCTAGGGCGGGCGTTATTAGCAAAAGTTAAAGCTAAAAGGCTAAATAAGATAAAAATAACAGATTAAATGTATAAATATAAAAGGGCGGGGTATGTAATTAATGTCTTTATTTATTTTTATCAACTTTTTCCCGCCGCAAAAAGTTGCAAAAAGTGCAAATCTAAAAATAATTCTAAATAGTACTAATTATGTTTTATATGTAGAATAAATTACTAAATTTAGACTTAAATATAGTCTTTTTGGTTCTTTGTGCCACACCTGCCTACGGCACACAGAGTGAGGCGTACTTCGTATGGGTCACCACCGAGCAGGTGCCTTACCTACGGCACGCAAAGCGTTGGCAAAAGAAGCGGGGGATGTGGTGAGCAAAGCTCAAGATATTAAAATAAAAATATAAATTTATTTTGACAAAATATAGTTGTTTGGTTATATTACAGCCTCATTTCAAGCCATATTCATCTTTAAGATATTTTATATTTTCTTTAGCATATTCATTATTAGGATCTAATTTTAAAGCCTTTTTATAATCTTTTAAAGCCTCTTCATAAAGACCTAGATTTTCTTTAGAATAACCTCTATTATTATAGGCATCTGCATAATCAGGTTTTAATTTTATAGCCTTATCAAAATCTTCTATTGCTTCTTCATAAAGCTCTAAATTATATTTTGAATTACCTATGTTGTTGTAAATAACTGCATCATCATCTGCTATTTTTATAGCTTTATTAAAATCTTTTATTGCTTCTTTAAAAAGTCCGAGCTCATTTTCTAATACTCCTTTATTATTATAAGCATCAAATAAATTAGGGTCTATTGATAAAGCTTTGTCAAAATCTTTTATAGCTTCTTCTAAAAGTCCTAAATCGCTTTTAATAAGTCCTCTATTATAATAAGCATCTGTATAATCGGCTCTTAACTCTATAGCCTTATCATATTCTTCTATAGCTTCTTTTAAAAGTCCAAGTCTAGTTTTAGCAATACCTTTATTATAATAAGCATCTGCCATATTAGGGTTTAACTTTATAGCTTCATCATAATATTTTATAGCTTCTGCATATTCTCCATTAGCACTTTTATGAATACCTTTAGAATTATAATCATGATAATCAGTAAGATTGTTTAAATGATCAATATCAACTTTTTTTTGATTGTCAGCTATATTTGTAAAACTGCCTATAAAATATTTTTTATCTGACATTATTTTATTTAATTCTTCATTAAAAGTTTTTGCTCTGTCATTAAAATCATCAAAATCAGAGCAGCTTTCTGCATCAATATTATTTAAAAAATCATTAAATTCATCTACACATTTATTTAATTCCGTTTTGAAATTTTCTAATTTGTTTTTAGATTCTTTTACATGTTGTATAAATAAAAAATTAGTCATTGCTGCCATTTTTAACTCCTATAACTACAATTCATAATAATGAAATTTATAAAGAAATATTTTTATCTTTACAAAACTCAGCTGCTAAATCTATATCTGTAAATTCCTCTTTTATAATATCTTTAAATACCATAAGATAGAATTCATCTTCTAAAGCTAACTCATAAGATTTCTCCAAATCATCTAATGCTGACTTCTCTAAATCACTACAACATTTTTGTGATTGATTAATTTTTGATATAATTTTACCAAAAAATGATTTCTTCTCATCTTTTTTATTTTCTGAATTACTCTCTTTTGATAAGAGAAATTTGACCTTAGACCTTAAAATATACAAAAACCAATCATTATCATTTAACTCAATAGCTTTATCATAATTTTCTATACTTTCTCTATATTGATGTAAATAATCATAACAAGAAGCTCTTTCACTGTAATATTCTGGATTATTAGGATTATATTCTATAGCTTTGTCCAAATCTAAAATAGCTTCAGCATAATTTTTTAAATACTTTTTAGAAGAGCCTCTGCAATAATAGGCATTAAAATGATTAGGATTTTTATTTATCAGTATATCAAAATCTTTTATAGCTTCTTCATACTTTAATGCTCTATATTTAGTATATCCTCTTTCATAATAAACATCAAAATTATCAGGATAGTCTTTGATTATTTTATCATATATTTTCAAAGCCTCTTCATATCTGTTCATATTAGATAAACAAAAAGCAATATTATAATAAGATAAGCTATAATGAGGATTTATTTCTAATGATCTTTTATAATAGTTAATTGCTTCTTGATAATTTCCAAGATTATGCTCAATAAGCCCCAAATTAATATAAGCAGCTGAATATTGAGGATTTATCTCCAATGCCTTATTATAGTATTCAATAGCTTTTTCATAATCATGCATTTCATAATATGATAAACCAATATTATAATATGACATGTCCATAGAAGTATTTAACTCTAATGCCTTATTGAAATTTTTAATAGCTTCTTCATAATTTCTTTTATAATGATAAACCAAACCAATAGTGTTATATATTTCAGCATTATTATTATCTATACACAAAGCCTTATTCAAATAATATAAAGCATCATCATATAATTCTAATTCTATTTTTATCAAAGCAATTTCATTGTAAATACCAATATCATTACTATTTATTTCAAGTATTTTATTTAAACAAGATAAAGCTTCATCATAATCACCTAAAGCCCTTTTAATTAAAAATATTTTAAAATAAGCATCTGCACTATTAGGATAAATTTGAAGTGCTTTTTCTAAATAAGATAAAGCCTCATCATTCAAATTTAATTTATGCAAAGCAAAAGCAATATCATAATATGCATCAATAAAATTAGGATTTATTTCTAATGCTTTTTTTAAATATTCTAAAGATTCCTCCATATATCCTGCATCGATTTTTATATTTCCTATTCTGTCATAAATATAAATGTCATCAGGATACATTTCTATAATTTTATTTAAATATTCATTAGCTTCCTGCTCTAAACCTAAACTTAATTTTATAGAATAAATTTTTAAATATGTTTCAATATTATTAGGCTCTATTTCTAAAGCTTTATTTAAATAAGACAAAGCCTCATTATCTAAACCCATAGAATGTTTTAACAAAGCAATGTTATGGTAGGCGATAATGAGATTAGGATTTATCGCTATAGCCTTCTCATAATACTTTAAAGCTTCATCAAATTCATTTAGATTGTATTTACATAAACCAATAGTGTTATATGCAAAACTTGCTGTAGAATTTTTATCTAATTCTACAACTTTATTAAAATCTTCTATTGACTCTTTATAAAAAGCCATATAAAATTTAGCCAATCCCCTTTCATAATAGGAATTATAATCTCCAAGATCAATAGCTCTGTCAAAATCTTTTACAGCTTCTTCATACAAATTCAAATTTAATTTTGCTAATCCTCTGTTATGATAAAGATCATAAGAATCACCATTATAAAATATAACTTTATCAATATATTCAATAGATTTTTCATAATCTTTATTTTCAAATGCTTCCTTAGCTTTATTTAATAATTCTTCAATACTATTATTACTATTATTCATAATACAATTTCCTATAAAACTAATTTTTTATATAATTTTATTTAAGTCCATATTCTTTTTTAAGACTTTTCATATTTTCAATGCATATTCATTATTTGGATCTAATTCCATAGATTTTTTAAAAATCATAAATTACTTTTAAATAATACTCTATAGCTTCTTTATATTATACTAAATTATTTTGAACAATTCCATTAGTATTATATATCTTTATTAAAAATATAATTATATATTTCTATTATTCATATTTTAATTTATTAAATTACTATAATATAATAGCATTATATTAGACTTGTTTCAAAACTAAATTTATTTATTAATTGTGGGGACTAGCCCCCACACCCCCACTTCTTTTGGTGACCCAAAGAAGCAAAATGACTGCATCTTTATATACTAAAATAAGAAATTATACAACATATAAAACATTGTATTTTATGATTTAAGATTAAATAATTTTAAAGTTAATATTGTCAAGTATTGTCAAGTACTTTTGAAACAAGTCTATTATAAAAATAATTTAATACTATAAAAAATTGCTATTAATAAATTTGCTTGTTTTATTTTTTATATTTAGTATTATTACTATGAATTATTATCAGTTTAATTATTATTATCGGAGGAAATGTTATGACATATAAAGAAATTATAGAGAATGCTAAAGACTGTATGGGATTTTGTAAAGCATGTATTATATGTAATGGTAAAGTATGTAAAAATAGTATGCCCGGACCTGGTGCCAAAGGAATAGGAGATGTAGCTATTAGAAATTATGACAAATGGAGAGATATAAGGCTCAATATGGATACAATATGTTCTAATGAAGATATTGATACTTCTTTTGAACTATTCGGAAAAAAATTCAAATACCCTATATTTGCAGGTCCTGTAGGTGCTGTGCAGCTTCACTATGGCGATAAATATACAGAAGAAGAATATAATGATATATTAGTAAAATCATGTCATGAGGCTGGCATTGCTGCTTTTACAGGAGACGGAACTAATCCTAATGTAATGATTGCTGCTACTACTATGATAAAAAAACAAAACGGCATAGGAATACCTACTGTTAAGCCTTGGAATATCGATGTTATAAAAGAAAAAATGAAATTGGTTGCCGATTCAAATGCTTTTGCTGTTGCTATGGATGTTGATGCCGCTGGACTTCCTTTTTTAAAAAATCTTACTCCAAAGGCTGGAAGCAAAACAGTTGATGAATTAAGACAAATAAAAGAGATTGCTCAAAGACCATTCATAGTAAAAGGAATAATGACTGTAAAAGGAGCTAAAAAGGCTTTAGAGGCTGGTGCTGATGCTATAATAGTATCAAATCATGGAGGACGCGTACTTGATCAATGTCCTTCTACTGCTGAAGTATTGCCTGAAATTGCTGATGCGGTTAAAGGAAAAATAAAAATATTAGTAGACGGCGGAATAAGAAGCGGTGCTGATATATTAAAAGCTCTTGCTATTGGAGCTGACGGAGTTGTTATTGCCAGAACTTTTGTAATAGCAGCATACGGCGGAGGTGAAGAAGGAGTTAAATCATATGCTTCACAATTAGGTGCTGAACTTGAAGACGCTATGACTATGTGCGGTGTTCACAGCTTAAAAGAAATAACTAGAGAAATTGTAAGACTTTAATTTGCTTAATTTTTATTAATTTGATTTTTAAAACTCAATATAAAAAGCTATCAAAAAAAACTCTTTATATTGAGTTTATTTTTTGAATCAATAGTTTTCAAGCATTTTTATGATATTAGAATTTCCAGCATATAAAGCATAATCTAATGCAGTAAAGCCGGATATATCTTGTATAGTTGTATCAGCATTATGTTTTAATAATATATTTACTATTTCTTCATAACCTTTTTGAGAAGCTCTTATTAAAGCAGTACGCCCGTCATAACTTTTTAGATTTATATCAGCATTATGAGCTAATAGAATATTAACTATTTCTGTGTATCCATTTACAGAAGCCTCTATCAAAGCAGTACGGTCATTATCACATTTAATATTTACATCAGCATTATGAGCTAACAACATATTAACTATTTCAGTATGTCCTTTTGAAGAAGCAAGCATCAAAGCAGTTTGTCCGTCATAGTTTTGAATATTTACATCAGCATTATGAGCTAATAAAGTATTAACTATTTTTGTATATCCTTTTGATGAAGCTTCCATTAAAGCAGTGTATCCGTATTCATTATCTTTCATATTTATATCAGAATTCAATTTCAATAATATATTTACTATACTTTCATGTACTTTTTTTGAAGAAACAATTAATGCATAAGATGATGCTTCTTTATAAAAAGAACAGCTTACCAATATAAACAATAATGCTAATAAAATTAATAATAATTTTTTCATATAATACCTTTATTATTTTTATATCATCATAAAAAGTAAAAATCAATATAAAATTATTATATATATTTCATAATCTGAAAATAAAAAATTAATCAATAAATAATTATAAAGATATTAATAAACATCAATATGTTTTAAATTAATAAAGCATATCATTTTTTTCCTATAACAGAATATATAAATCCTTTTAATTGTTTTTTCTCTATTATTTCAAATCCATTTTTAATCATTCTTTTTGATATACCTTCTTTATTTTCTGTATGACAATCACCGCTTTTCATCAAAGGAAATAAAATATTATTATCTATCCAAGCAGCGATGCCTCCTACTCCTGTATCTGATAATATATAAATACCGCCTTTTTTAAGAATACGGTAAACCTCTTTCATAGCTTCATTTGGATAAGGATAATGATGAAAACTTTGTATACATGTTACTACATCAAAACTATTGTCATCAAATGGAAGTTTATCTGCACTGCCCAAAACAAATTCAGCATTTCTTATATTTTTAGATTTTGCCATTTTTAGCATTTCCTCTGATAAATCAAGTCCGTAAAATAATGTATTATCTTTATATTGAAGTAAATTTATTAAATATCCCGTTCCGCATCCTACATCTAAAAGTTTATTATAATCAATATTTTTTAAATATTCTGATACATAATTGCAGCTTATCTTTCCAAATTTTGAATAATATACTGTATCTTTTTCATCATAAATACTTGCTTGTTTATTAAAATGTTCTTTAGATAATTTTTCATAATCTTTCATAACAATTTCCTTATTTAACAATAATTTGTTAGACTATTATAACATTTAAAATAATAAAATCAATAAATATTACAATAAATAAGTGTTTAAGAGCCATAGATATTGCACAGTTTTAGTTTAAAAAAAGGAGGTATTCCTTATAATTTAAATTATCACAACAAACAAAAAGGAATAGCTATG
>NZ_CASEGO010000042.1 GCF_949287625.1 uncultured Brachyspira sp.
TAGGTATTCCTTTTGGTTTATTTGTAGCAATTATAAATTATAAGGAATACCATCTTTTTTTTAAACTAAAAGTGTGCAATATCTATGGCTCTTAAACAAATAAACTATTAAAATTATTTGTCAAGTACTTTTGAAACAAGTCTACTCTAATTAATAAGCAATTATACTATTTTTTATTTATGGTGTTTTTATTTTTTATAAGTATGGATTTGATTTTATTAGCCATAGAATCTATTTTTATATTCAACAAATTAACTTATTTTACCTAGCTTCATAAAATACCTGATATATTAAATACGTCTAACAGCACTTATATATGAAAGTATTATTTAATAATTTATCTTACATATAAAATATAATTAGTATGATTTTTTGGCTGTATTAGTTTAAATCTTCTCTAGTATCTATATCTTTTAATTTATTTTCATCTATAGTATAGAAAAAACAATCATCTATATTCTTTTTAATAATTTTTAAAGCTCCGTTGTTATACTCTAAACTCAAAATATCATTAATATATTTTGATGAAAACACTGCAGGATTTGAAGGTCTTTCTCCTGTAAACATAGCTCCTATATTTTTACGGCTATAATAAAAATATTTAAGCATATTAAAAATATCATAACTTTCTAAAATAGGCATATCGCATACAAAAAAAGCAAATGAATCAGAATTAATTTTGACAGCCTCATTAATTCCAATTTTTATAGAAGAGCTTATACCTTCATTATGATTATCATTATATACTGAAATATAATCTTTATTTTCAAATGATTTATTTATTATCTCATCATATATACTTACTGCTATTACAGAAGTTTCTATATTTTTTAAATTATCATCTTCTTTAAATAGTTTTTTTACATCTGATATTTTATTAATAGTATTTTCAAATAAGGTTTTATTATTTAGAGTTTTAAACTTATGAATTAATTTATTACCGTTAAAACGTTTACTATTTCCGGAAGCTAATATAATAAAAGCAGTCTTTTTATATGTAATACTATTATTCTTTGTGAAATCATTTAAATATAAACTTATATTATTACATTTATTTTTAAGTTTATTAATATAATATTTATTTGCGATATATTTAATAGTTTCCAAATCTACTATCTTTTCACTGTCTATTTCACTGCATAAATTATACCTGAAGCATACCTCTTTAAACTTTCTTTTCAAACTATGAAGCCCCATAACTATAACTATTTTCTCTATTTTTCCGTATAAAAAGTCTGGTATAATAGGCTCTTCATCATTTGGTATTTTTATTGGATAATACTTTGCTCCGTCTGCCTCTATCAAAACAATATCAGCAAAATCAACAGCATTTTTTAATTCATTATCTCCTGCATACATAAGTTTTTTATCATCATACTCTTTTCCTAGTACAATAATATTATCATTGTCAAAAGAATGTGAATCTATTGTTTCTGTATATTTTTTAGGTTTAAAAATTTTTGCTGTTGTTGTTATAACTGCTTTTTTATCTTTGTAACTTTCTGATAATATTTTTATATATGATGTCTTTCCTCCAGCACCGCATACAACAATAACTTTAGACATAATATTATTAACCTATAGTTACATCGCTTGTAGGCAAATCTATTATTCCATATTTTCCCTGATTAATAGAACCTACACTCATAAATATAGTAAGATATCCTACACGTCCTATAAACATCAAGAGTATAAGTATTAATTTACTCCATATTGTAACTGTAGGAGTTATACCCAAAGAAAGTCCAACTGTACTTATAGCCGATACTGCTTCAAAAAGTATAGGCATCATGGTTTTTGATTTTTCTATATAAAACATAATAAATGAGGCAAGCACTGAAATACTTATAGCAAGCGTAACTATAGCAACAGATTTATTAACTGTATCATTTTTTATTTTTCTGCCATTAACTACAATATATGGTCTGTTAAAAATTGCAGCAATTACTGAAAACATAAATACAAATAATGTAGTAGTTTTTACTCCTCCTCCAGTACTGTTTGGGGAAGCACCTACAAACATCAAAAATATAACTACTCCTATAGTAACCGTACTCATAGAATTATACGCTATAGTTTCAAAACCTGCTGTTCTAGGACTTACACTTTGAAATAGTGAAACTAATATTTTTTCTTTTAGAGGCAAATCCTTTAAAGAATTTGAATATTCGTTAAAAAATATAAAAACACTTCCTACTATTATTAAGATAACACTTGTATATATAACTATTCTAGCCTGAACATCAAATACATATCTTTTACCCTTTATCTTATTAATTACAGCCCTTGACACTGTAAGCATTACTGGATATCCTATACCTCCAAGAGTTATAAGAAGCATAATAGTAACATTAACTATGATATTGGCAGAATACTGATGAAGATTGTCTGTATAAAGAGAAAATCCTGCATTACAAAAGGCACTTATAGAGTGAAATACAGAAGAAAATATACGCATTCCTAATTTGCTGTCAGTTTCCATAACAGTAAATAAAGAAACAGCTCCTAATAATTCTATAAAAAATGTTGATAAAAATATTACTTTTACAGTTGATTGTATAATGTCTTTATTTTGAGTATTAAACATTTCTAAAGTTCTAACTCTATCCTGAACGCTTCCTTTATTTACCGAAAACAAAAGCACTATCGCCGATATGGACATAATACCAAGCCCGCCTATTTGTATGAGAGTTATTAATACAATCTGACCGAAAAATGTAAACTCTTTGGATATATCTATAACACTAAGTCCAGTAACGCATACGGCACTTGTTGCTGTAAATAAAGCATCAACAAATGATAACTTACCGCCTACTGTACTTAAAGGAAGATATAATAATAAACTGCCTAATGTGATAACAAATATAAAAGAAGCTATAATCATCTGATATAATGTAAACTTAGAATATGAAAGCCTAAGCCAATTTATAACTATAACCAAAAAGAAAAGTATTGACCCTGCTATAGTCCATATTATTCTATTTGCATATATATCATAGTATTTTTTGCTGAAAAAATTAAGAAGTAAAAGTCCTATAAGCTGAATGATGGGAACTACTATATAAAGTTTTCTAGGTGCTATTCTTATTTGATCTATAAGTATAAAAACAAAACAAACAGTAATAACATTAATTATTTTATCATAATTAGCTATATAAAAATTATCAGTATTAACCTGTCTTATCTGCATAAGAAGAACAAATATTGAAAATATAGAACCTGTTATTGCTACTAGATTTGATACTCTTCTAAAAAACTCATCTATAGTCTGTATTATATTTTTATTATTATTTATATTATCTGTTCTATTATTAAATATATTTTTCATAACTAATCTTTATTTTTGTAGTATTAGTATTTTAATATATATTGAATTATATGTAAATATGTAATTTCATTTTTTATTGTTCAAGAGACATAGATATTATTTATAAAATTAAGTTACAGCAAACTAAAAGAAATACATATGCAGCAATATAATACTATTTGTTTAGTTTAAGAAAATAAATAATAATTAAATGTAATATAAATATTATTATTGATTTATTTTTTGCATGCTGTATATTATATAATTATGTAAAGTAAACATAATAAAACAATATATAAAGGAAAAACTTATGAATAAATCAATACCATTTTCACCTCCAGATATAACAGACAGTGAAATAGAAGCAGTAGTTAAGGTATTAAAATCAGGCTGGATAACTACAGGACCAGTTAGTAAAGAGTTTGAGGAAGAACTTTGTAAATATATAGATGTAAAAAGAGTAAAGCTATTATCAAGTGCCACATCCGCTATGGAGCTTGCATTAAAAATATTTGGGGTAGGCGATGGTGATGAGGTAATAGTTCCAGCTTATACTTATGCTTCAACTGCAAATGCAGCTGTTCATTTAGGAGCTAAAGTTGTATTTATAGATGCTAAAGATAATGATTTTAATATAGACTTAGAAAAATTAGAAAAAGCTATAACAAATAAAACCAAAGCTGTTATTGCTGTGGATATTGGAGGAAAACCCTGCGATTATGACGGCATTATTAAAATACTTGAAAATAAAAAAGAATTATTTAATGCTTCAGAAAATAAATATCAAAGAGAATTAAAAAGACCATTATTTTTACTTGATGCAGCTCATTCTATAGGTGCTGTTTACAAAGGAAAAAGAACAGGATCTCAGGCTGATTTCAGTTCCTTCTCTTTTCATGCTGTTAAAAATATTACTACTGCTGAAGGCGGAGCTTTATCTTTTAATGATATAGGAAGTATTAGTGCTGATGAAATATATAAAGAGCTTTCTGTGTTATCGCTTCATGGACAAAATAAAAGTGCTTTAGATAAAAGTAAAGGCGGCAGAGGGGCTTGGAGATATAGTATTGAATTGGCTGGATATAAAGCTAATATGAGCGATATTCATGCAGCCATCGGTTTATCTCAGCTTAAAAGATACGATTCTATGCTTAATAATAGAAAAAAAATAGTGAGTATTTATAATGAAATTTTATCTAAAAATAAAAGAATAATACTTCCTAGCTTTAAGGATAGTTTTAGCGAATCATCTTATCATTTATATTTGATTAGAATAAAAGATTATGAAGAAGAGGATCGTGATTTGCTTATAGATAGAATGTCTGAAATGGGAATAACTTTAAATGTTCATTATCTGCCTCTTCCAGCACAAAAGGCTTATATTGATTTGGGATATGATATTAATGATTATAAAAATGCTTTTAATATGTACAAAAATCAAATAACTATTCCATTATATAGTACTTTAAAAGAAGAGGATGCCGTGTATATTGCCGAAAGTATTATTAGGTATTTGAATTAATTTTTTATTTTTTGACAAAATACTATATTTTTAGTATAATAAAATCATGAAAGAAATTAACAGACTTAATGATTTATTTGTGCGATATCTAATTGGTACTGAAGGCGATGAGGATATAAGGCATAGAAATAGGTTTTCAGCAAGGTATGGAAAAAGGTATAGAAAAAGAGAAATATTCATTGACTAAAAATATGAAAAATAAAAATATGGATATCAATCTTATTAGTGAATTAACAGGACTGAGTATAGAAAAAATAAAAAACTTGTGAGTGCCTGCCATTTGTAAGAATGGTATGTATTGTTATGAACAAGTTTTTTATATATATAAAAAATAGAAAAACTATAAATTAATATATGCAATATAATTAAAAGTTTATTTAGTTTAAGTAAATAGTTTTGATAAATAATAAAATTAGTATATAATCTGTAGAAATATTATATAAATAAAGCATAATAAAATAATGATTTACATTGTTATAATTTCAATATTATTATTAATTTTATTTTTTATTTTTATTTATCTTTATGACAATTTCAATATCGTTTTGAAAAATAATGATAGTAAAGGAAACATTGAAAATAAAAAAGAAATACCATTTATAATATCAGTAAAAAATTATGATGATAATTTGATAGATGTAATAAATAAAACAAATATATCAGGCATAATAATAAATATAGATAATTTAGATATTGAAAGCCTTGATAAAATAATAAAAAAAATAAAAAGAAAGATTAAAAGAAAAATACTTATAGCAATAGATCAGGATTATAAAAACACTTCCAGTATATACTATGATAAGAGGTTTAAAGTTTTTTCAAGTTATATAGGCGAGAGAAAAAGCGAAGATTATGCATACAAAATAGCATATGAAAGATCTTCAAAATTAAAGTCGGTAGGCATTAATATGATTTTATCGCCAATATGTAACACATACTGCAATGAAAAATCTCATCTTAAAGAGCATATATTTTCAGATGATAAGATACTCGCTTCTAATTTGATATACAGTACAGTAAAAGCATATAAAGATAATGGGCTTATAACGGCATTAAAATATTTTCCAAAATACTATGATGATGAGTTATATATAGATGAAGATACAAATAATAATATAGAAAGTATTATTGATAACAGAGAAACTTTTTTGGCTGGTATAAAGGCTCAGGCTGATATCATAGTAATGCCTCATATAAAAGATAATTATAAATACAAAGATTTTTTATTTAATAATATGAAGTTTAAAGGCATTATAATGACTGATTATATTAATAATGATAAAAATATTATTAATTATGCCGTTAATGTACTTTCAAGTAATTATTATAAAGATATAAATAAATTAAAAAATATTATAGAAAATAATATAAAAGAAACGGATACTGTATTATGTTCAAAGCTGTTAAAATTAATAAAGAAATTGTGATGTGTGTATTATATTTATTTATAATATTATTATTTTCGTATGCATGCAAAAGTGCCTCAAATGTGCTTAGAGAAAAAGAATATATATTAAAATTAAAAAAAGATTATCCAGAATTATCCTATTATATAGATGAAGTATCTAAAATGAGTAAGAAGGAGAGAAGAGGACTTTTACTTATGGTAGGTATAAAAGATAAAGTACTCTCTGAAGAAACTATTAAGACACTTAAAGATAATAATATAATGGGAGTAATACTTTTTGATTACAATATAAAAGATGAACAGCAATTAAAGCAATTAACATCTGATTTAAGAAAATATGTTAACTCAAATATGTTAATTTCTATAGACCAAGAAGGCGGAGAAGTAAACCGCATAGAGTTTGATACTCTTAAAGATATATCTCCAAAAAATATAGGGGATTCAAACAGTACTGAATATGCATATGATATAGCATACAAAAAATCAAAGTTCTTGCTTGATTTAGGTATTAATGTAATATTAGGACCTTTATGCGATATACCTAGTGATAGTAACTCTTATTTATATAATAGAAGTTTTTCTACTAATACAGATATAGCTGCAAAAATGGCAGAGTACACTGTAAAGGCTCAGAGAGATGCAGGAATCATAAGCGTATTAAAACATTTTCCAGGTCATGGAGATACTGCTGTTAATTCTCATGATGATTTTCCTATAATAGATAAAACTACTAATGAACTTTTTTTAAAAGAGTTTGTTCCTTTTAAAAGAGCAATAGATGCGGGAGCTGAAATGGTTTTGGCAGCACATATAAAAAATAAATATATAGATAGTGAAAAGCCTGCCAGCATGTCAAGAGAATATTCTTATATACTAGAAAAAGAATTAGGCTTTAATGGAGTTATTATTACAGATGATTTAGCTATGACTGGCGATATAGACAAGGGTATTAATTTTGGTATAAACTTGATTAGTAATTTATATGAGAATGTAGAATATATGTTTGAAGATATAGACGCGGATATTCTTTCATGTGCGAGAGTTCTAAAGATGGCTTCAGAAAATATACTTTCTTCCCGCACATAAAATTATCATTCATTTTAATTGGCCTGTTTCTTTTTTCTATTGCTGTTTGGATTTCGCTTATAAGTCAGCGTTTCATCTAATCCTGATTTTACATACTCATTAATAATATTTACTACAGTATGATATGTAACATTGTATTGTTTAGCAATATCAGTATGAGTAAGCCCTGTGTTTTTCTTATCGTCTAAAGCAAGAATGATATTTGCCCTAGAGATAAGTCTTTTAGATTTTCCTTCCTTCTTAATGAATTCTTTGATTTTTTCCTTTTCCTCTTCACTTAAGGATATCATATGTTTAGTTGTTATACTCATTAGAGCCTCCTAATATAAAGAATAAATATAACTAACAAATAAGGACAAGGAGATTTGTAAGAATAAAATTATAAAATATAATCAAGATAAACATATTGATAGAAGTTTCTAGTTTTTAGAAGAAAAATTTTACAGTAATTTAGACAAATTACATCAAACTATAAGAATAAAACATTAAAAACGTTCTATTACTATATTTCTATTCTCATATATATATATATTTTATAAACCCTTGCTGTCTGAACTTAAGATTATCATAATATAAATAAAATATCAATATGAAAAAACAAAATTAGGATTTTGTATAAAAAATATAGATATTAATAACATAATACTTATTAATATTTACACTTTAAACAATGAAATTGCTTCTGATGTTTTGATATAAATATTATCTATTTCATTAATATATTTTTTAGTATTTGTTTTAATATGTTCTAAAAATACATTATCATCTATCATAGGTATATTAATATTGATATTAAGTACAGAGCCTTTAGCACAGGCATATATTAAAATGTAGGCTGCTGCTATATCGCTTATAACGGCACTGTTTGCATATTTTGTAACGGTATCAAAAAGAGGCATTAATTCATAACAGTATTTCAAGGCATTAAAAGGTATTTCTATAGCTTTTTTTGAGGCTTCAGATATAGCCTTTTTTCTATTTTCTTTTTCAGCATCTGTTTCTTTAGGCATCTTCATAGCTTCCATAAATAAATTAAAACTTTCTGCATCTTTGTCTATTATATCAGCTAAATGTGATTTTATTTCTTTTATTTTTTCTATTGCATTTTTAAAACTATTCTGATGTTCTTCTTCTAATTCTAAAAACTTTTTTTTGTTTACAGTAAGATGACCAACCATACCAGCCAAAGCACAGCCCAAACTTCCTACAAGTCCCATAACGCTTCCGCCGCCCGGAGCAGGTAATGAACTGTCTACATCATTTATATAATCAGCTAAAGTTTTATTTATTAATTCTTTCATAATATACCTATATACCTTATATAATAATAAATATTTTTGAAAGGTTATTTTAATATAAAAAAAATAAATATCAATATGCATTTTACTATTTTCTTTGAAGATGTTTAAATCTGTTTTTTGTAAACTCTATTATTTCATCTTCTGTCATATTATCTATTCCAAGTCTTTTTTCTTCTTCAAGCAGTTTTTCTCTTTCTTCTTTTTCTTTTTGTATTCTTAATAGTTCCATTTCTTTTAATTTTTTATTACGCTCATATAATTCTTTTTCGCTGTAATGTCTTTTTATTAACTGTTCTTTGTCTCCTTTTGTTAGATATACTTTCAAATAGCTTACAAAATCAAGCCAAAGAGCAGGGATATTATTTTTGTCTTTTACTTTAAGCTCGGCATATTTTACGGAGTCTTTCCAAGAGTAGCGTCTGTTATTAAATATATCAATTAATTCTCTTTGTTTATCTTTAGTTTTAAAGCAGTGTATTTGAGAGAGCTTTTCTGCTTTACTGCATGTTATTCTATTAAAAACCTCTATAAGACTTTTTACAAACAAATCAAATTCAGAATGAGGCATATCATTATTAATTGTATTATTATATTTATTATTATCTTTATCAGTTTGCTCAATACTCTCTTGATTATTCTGACAATACTCATTTGACTTTTCTGACAATACCTTATTATAATTTTTTAGTGAGTTTAAATATATTTTTCTTTTTTGAGTATTATTATCTTTTTTATCATAATGTATTTTTATGTATCCGTATTCTTTAAGCTCGGAAACATATCTTGATACGGTTGTTGAGCTTATAGAGTATAGACTTGCAAAATATGCATTAGAAGCCCAGCAGTATCCTTTATCATTGGTGAGTGCTGTTATTTCTGCATATAGCAATCTGGCAAGAGGTTTTAATCTTTTATCGTATCTTACTTCTGCGGGTATTACAGCATAATAGCTTTTTTTGTAATTATTATTCATATCTTTATACCTTTAAAAAAAACTTTATACTATAATGAAATTTTATAATAGATTATAAGTTTATATTAGCTTTATTTTTTCTTATTTTTTGTATTTTTTGTAAAAAGATGAATAATAAAATATATTAAAATATTTTTTATATATTTTTTGAATATTAAACTTATAATAACTTATATTTTTTGTTTTATATATACTAAACAAATATGATTTGTCAATTTTTTATTGTTCTTTTTTCCGCTGCACGCCATACTTAACAGTACTTCCTTCGGTCGCAGGCGGACAGCGTCAAAGAACCTTATATCCTCGACAAGCTCGGATACGCTTCGCAAAAGTGCAAGTATTAAAATTATTATTAAATCGTACTAATTATGTTTTATATGTAGAATAAATTGTAAAATTTAGTCAGAAATATAGCCTTTCGCTGCCGACATCACAGGTGGACTTCGTCGGCACGCAGAGCGATGCGGACAGGCGTCACAAAAGAACTGGGGTGTTGCGTAGCACACAGCGTGGTGGGCAAAGCCCCAGATATTAAAAATAAAATATAATTTTATTTTTGACAAATTATATTTGTTTAGGTATATATAAAATAAAAGCCTTACCAAAAAGTAAAGCTTTTATTTTTTTATAATTAATCAAATTATCCTATGCATTCACAGAGTATAGAAACAGCCTTTTCAAGCTCTTTATCTGTTATTGTAAGAGGAGGAAGAAGTCTTATTTTAGTTTTGGCAGTTAGAGGTATCGCTCCCTTTGTTATACATTTTTCTACTATTTCCTTAGCATTTAAGCCTTCTTTAAGTTTTATACCAAGCATTAAGCCTATACCGTCAACACTTTCTACATTATCAAGTTTCATTAATTTATCTTTTATATATTTAGATTTTTTACTCACTTCTTTTAATAAATCTTTATCTATAATGTTTAATACTTCCAAAGCACCGCTTGCAACTATAGGATTAGCACCAAATGTAGAGCCATGATCTCCATTATTAAATACATTAGAGCAAGTTTTATCCATAAGCACAGCACCTATAGGAAGCCCTCCTCCCAAGCCTTTAGCTAATGTAGTTATATCTGGTTTTATACCAAAATGCTCAGAGCATAAGAATTTGCCTGTTCTTCCAACACCAGTTTGTACTTCATCTACTATAAAAAGTATATCATTTTCTTCACAGTATTTTTTTATCTTTTGTACATATTCTTTATCAAGAGGTATAACTCCGCCTTCACCCTGTATGAGCTCCATTATTACAGCACATGCATTATCTTCTAATTTTGAAACAGTATCCTCATAATTGTTAGCCTCTGCAAATGAAAAGCCTTCCAAAAATGGAAAAAAGTAATTATGAAAAACTTCCTGACCTGTAGCTGACAGCGTAGCCATAGTTCTGCCATGAAAAGAGTTTTTTAATGCTACTATTTTATTTCTTTTATATTCTTTATCATTATTAGCATATTTATCAAAAGAGTATTTTCTTGCACATTTTATAGCAGCTTCATTTGCCTCAGCACCGGAATTGCAGAAAAATACTTTATCATATTTTGTTATAGAGCATAATTTTTTTGCCAAATCTATATAAGGTTTATTGTAGTATAGATTTGAAGTATGCTGAAGAGTTTTAGCCTGATTATTTACTGCATTAATCCAGCTTTTATTACCATATCCTATACTATTAACTCCTATTCCGCTTCCTAAATCAATATATTCTTTTCCTTCTATATCTTTTAATTTTGCTCCGTTTCCAGATTCCAAAACTAAATTAAATCTTGCATAAGTATTAGCAGCGTATTTTTTGCTGTTATTAATATATTCTTTTTTTAATTTTGACTTATCATTGTTTTCAGTATTTTGTTTATTTGTTTTTTTGCATGGCATATTTTTACCCTCATTTGTATTTGTTTACTTTATTAATCTTTATAAAACATAGTTCCTATACCTTCATCAGTAAACATTTCTATTAATAATGAATGGCATAATCTTCCGTCTATTATAAACACTCTTGACACTCCGTTTTCAACAGCCTCTATACAATGTTTAACTTTAGGCATCATACCGCCTGATATAGTACCGTCTTTTATTAAATTATCTATATCTTTAATGTTTATCTGGCTTATTAAAGAGCTTTCATCATCTTTATCTTTTAAAAGACCTGGAGTATCAGTCATATATATTAAAGTTTCTGCTTTAATACTTTCTGCTATTTTGGCAGCTGCAGTATCGGCATTGATATTGTATACATTTCCTTCATTATCGCATCCGACAGTTGCAACTATTGGAATATATTTGTTTGTTATAATTGTATTTAATAAATCAGTATCTACACTATCAACATCGCCTACAAATCCTAAATCAGTATTACCTTTATATTTACTTACTTTAAACATACTTCCGTCAATACCGCATATACCCAAACATTTTCCGCCGCAGTTTTCAAGAGAAGCTACTAATTCTTTATTAACCTTTCCAGCAAGAACCATTTTTACTACTTCGGCAGTTTCTTTATCAGTATATCTAAGTCCGTTTATAAACTTTGACTCTTTTCCAATTTTGTTAAGCATAGCAGTGATATCTTTACCGCCCCCATGAACTACTATAACTCTTATTCCCAAAGTGGAAAGCAAAGCAACATCGCTCATAACTTTCTTTTTTAATTCTGGGTTTTCCATAGCACTTCCGCCGTATTTTATAACAACTGTTTTTCCTGTGTATCTTTGAATATATGGAAGTGCCTGATTTAATATAAATGCTTTATCTCTGTTTGAAATATTTTCCATTTTTTATTTCCTATTTTTATTATTATTTTAACTTCTGTATGAACCGTTAATTTTTACATAGTCATAAGTTAAATCACAGCCCCAAGCAATAGCTTTACTTGTACCAGAGTTCATATCTATTGTTATTTTTATCTCATCTTCTTTTAATATTTTTAAAGCCTCTTCTTCGCTGAACTCTACACCGTATCCGTCTTTATAAACATTCATATCTCCGTATTTAGAACCTACATTGATAGATACTTTATTAATATCAAAATCAGCGTCTTCAGTATACCCTATAGCACATGAAATACGTCCCCAGTTCATATCGCATCCGAACATAGCCGCTTTTACCAAATTTGAAGTAATTACAGATTTTGCTATTTTTCTAGCCAATTTTATATCGCTTGCATTTATTACTTCGCATTCTATTAACTTGGTAGCACCTTCTCCGTCTTTAGCCATTTGTTTTGATAAATATGTATTAACCATATTTAATGCTTTGCAAAATATTTTATAATTATCATCTTCTTTATCTATTATATTGTTTTGAGCTTCTCCATTAGCAAGCACTACACACATATCATTAGTAGAAGTATCCCCATCAACGCTAACCATATTATAAGTAGATTTTACATCCTCACTTAATGCTTTTTGCAGCATCTCGCTTGTAATATTGCAGTCAGTAGTTACAAATGAAAGCATAGTTGCCATATTAGGGTGAATCATACCGCTTCCTTTTGACATTCCTCCTATATGAACTATTTTACCGTCAATTTCAAATTCATAAGCAATCTCTTTCATAAATGTATCAGTTGTCATTATAGCTGCTGCTGCATTTTTAGCATGTTCTTTGGAATGACCTAAATTGTCTATTAATGTTTTTATATTTTTTTGTATAGGCTCTATATTAAGAGGTACTCCTATAACACCTGTAGAAGCAACAGCAATATCTTTTTCATCAATACCCAAAACTTCTGCTGCTAGTTTACACATTTCTTTTGCTTTTTCAACTCCGTCTTTATTGCATGTATTAGCATTTCCAGAATTGCATATAACAGCTTTTGCTTTGCCGTCTTTTAAATGTTCTTTACTTACAGTGATATTTGCTCCGCATACTTTATTCTGTGTATATACCGCTCCTACTGAACATAAACTTTCACTGTAAATTATTGCTAAATCTTTTTTTTCACTATTTTTCTTTATACCAGCATGTACTCCATTTGCTTTGAAACCTTTAGCAGCACATACACCGCATTCAATTTGTTTAAAACTATCCATTTGTAATCTCCTATTATTTTTTACTTAATCGTTGTTTTTAATAAATTATTAAATTTAACCTAAAATATAGCCTTTCGCATTTACGGGCTGTGCCTGCTTTTTTGTGGTACGCCACGGGCGGACAGAGTCCAAAAGAAGTGGGGCGCGGCACGACTGTGTGCTTCGCAGCAAAGCCCTGCAAATATTTTAAATTAAAAAAATTAATTTTTGACAAATTATAGTTGTTTAGGTATATACTAAAAATTTTTAAGTTTGTCGGTTTTTTATTGTTCTTTTTCCCGCCGCAAAAAGAACCAAAAAGTGCAAAATATTTTACAATAATGTTAATTATATTATTTTTAATTTATTGATATTTTTACTATTTAATTTTAAAAAGCTATATTAATAAAATTAATACATTCACCTTTTATTGTTGCTAACTATAAACTTATTATGTTTTTAGAAAGCCGGAGGAATTATATTCAATCCCTCATCTTCTTTTAATCCTAATGCTATATTCATGTTTTGTATTGCCTGTCCTGCTGCTCCTTTTACCATATTATCTATTGCTGATACTATTATTAATTTATTTGTTCTGCTGTCCATATGCAAAGATATATCACAGTAGTTTGAGTATTTAACATATTTTAAATTTGCAGTCTCTCCTATATTAAGCACTCTTACAAACTTTGAGTCCTTATAAAACTCTTTGTAAATACTGTGTATATTTTCTAATGTATCATTTTTATTTTCTAATTTGGCATATATTGTTGAAATTATACCTCTGTTTAATGGAAGCAAGTGAGGAACAAAAGTTACTTTTATATCTTCTCCATATATGTTTGATAATGTCTGTTCTATTTCTGGGGTATGTCTATGTTCTGCAGCTTTATATGGAGAGAAAGCCTCATTACATTCTGTAAAATGAGTATTTAATTTTAATTCACGTCCTGCACCTGTAGCCCCTGATTTTGAATCTATTATAATATCATCTTTTAATATTATTTTTTTTACCAATGCAGGAGCTAATGCTAAGCCTATAGAAGTAGGGTAGCAGCCCGGGTTTCCTATGATTTTTGCTTTGTTTAAATCTTTTTTATTATATACACTATCATATTTAATTATTTCTGGTATTGAATATATTGCCTCTTTATGTATATTTTTGTATTTATATTCTTTGCCGTACCATTTTTTATAATCTTCTTCATTATTTAGTCTGAAATCAGCACCCAAATCTATAAACAAAATATTTTTTTCAAAGCATTTATTTGCAATGTCATCGCTTAATCCTGCAGGAAGCGAAGCAAATACAACATCAGTATCTTCAAATATTTCATTTTCATCTACTAATATTTTGTCACAATTTTTGTTTAGGTTGGCATATATTTCATTAATGTTTTTACCGACAAAACTTTTTGAAGAAAGATTTTTTAATTCTACTTTACTATGCGATAATAATAGTCTTATTAATTCTATTCCTGCATAGCCTGTTGCACCTATAACAGATACTTTTATCATAATACAATACTCCTCTGATATTTTTTAGTTAAGAATACATTTTTATTAAAAAATTTTGTTTAAAATTATTTTTTATGAAATTATTTTTATGAAAAGAAATTTGGAGGCTTAACGCCTTGAAAGATAGTTTAAAAACAAATTATAATTTATATTATACATTTTATTTTTCCTAAAACATTTTACTGTCTGCAAAGATACTATTATAAATAATAAAAAATGTCAAGGATTTTTATATTTATTTTTAAAATAAAATATATTTTTAATTATTGATTTTTTATATTCTTACAATTATAATGTTTTAACCAATAACGATATTTATATGAGGCATTTTATATATGGATAATATATTCGGTTCTGAGAGTCTTTTAAACTCAGCTATGACAGTTTGCTGGATAGGGCTTCTTATATCTTCTGTATTAGCTTTAACTATAATAGTAGACAGATTTATATATTTTACTAGAATAAAATCAGAAGATAATTCATTAGCTCCCAAATTAGTTTCTTTAGTTAAAGAGAAAGAAATAAAAGCTGCTATTGCATTATGTGAGGCTTCCAAGTCGCCTTTATCAAATATTATAATGTCTGGGCTTAAAAATATTAATTCTCCGAAAGAGTTTATGCAAAGTGCTTCAAATAAGGAACTTCCAAGACTTGAAAGATTTATTTCTGCTCTTTCCACTATATCTACAATAGCACCGCTTTTAGGACTTTTGGGTACTATACTAGGTATGATACAGTCATTTGCTGTGATTTCAGTTGTAGGGAGCGGAAAGCCTACTGCTTTGGCATCTGGTATAGCTAATGCTTTGCTTACAACTGCTGCTGGACTTATTATTGCCATACCTGCCGTTATATTTTATAATTATTTTGTAAATACTATTAATGCAAGAATACTTTTTATGGAAAACTTATCTAATGAAATATCGGATTATATAATAAGTCAGAATAATGAAATTGATAAATAAGAATTAGTTTATAAAGTTTGTATAATAAAAAATTATTTGATGATATAGTTTTATTGACAATTATATATTTGAGTTTATAATCATAAAAAATAAATATTTGTATAAAAACTTTTGATATAAGAAATGATGAAAATGTTTATATTTATGAAAGAAATTAAAATAATACTGTTAATCATTTTTAATATATTTTTATTATCATGCAATACTTCAAATACTTCTGACAATACACTTAAAGACAGAGCGGGAAATAGTATAATTCTTCCAGATAATATAGATAGGCTTGCTTCTTTATCTCCTGCTGTTACAGATATTATAATAGCTTTAGGACTTTCAGATAAAATAATAGCTGCAGATACTACTTCAAAAGAAATTTTACAGACTAATAATATAGATATTTCTAATATATTAGTTTTTGATATGCTAAATCCAGATTCAGAAAAGATGATAGCAATTAAACCAGATATTTTATTTGTTAATACTTTCAGTGTATTTTCTGGTAAGAATTCTCTTGATTCTATAAATGCCTCTGGAATATGTACAGCAGTTATACCTAACAGCGATACTATAAAGTCTATAGAAGATGATATATATTTTATAGGATATGTTTTAAATAAAAATGATGAAGCTTCAAATATTGTAAATATGATGGAGTTAAATATAGAAAAAATAAAATCTATAGGAAGTACTATAACAAATAGTAAGAAAGTGTATTTTGAAATATCTTCTTTGCCTAATCTTTATTCATTTGGTACTAATGTTTATTTAGATGATATGATTAATATTATAGGTGCTGAAAATATATTTAAAGATAGAAATTCTTGGATAGCAGTATCTGAAGAAAATATACTTTTTGCTAATCCAGATATAATATTTACAAGCGTAGATTATATAAATAATCCTAAAGAAGAAATATTTAGCCGTCAGTCTTGGCAGAATATAAATGCTTTAAAAAATAAAGATGTGTATTATATAGCTTCATCATCTTTGCCTACTCATAAGATTATATATGCACTATTAGATATGGCTAAATATATTTATCCTAATGAATATAAAGATGTTCAAATAATTAGGAATTGATAATAAAATGATAAAAAAAATTATAATAATTTTAATATTGGTTTTTATTTCATCGATATTATCAGTGTGCATTGGAAGTGTGTTTATATCACCTAAAGAAATAATATGCATACTTATATATAAAGTCTCTAGTATAGAACTTATTAATATAAACAAAATAAACTCTGACATTATAAATATCAGGCTTCAGCATTCTTTATTATCATTATTTGTAGGGGCTTCTTTATCTATGACAGGCGTTGTGATACAGTCTATATTAAGAAACACTCTTGCTTCTGCATATAATCTCGGCATATCTTCTGGGGCTGGGCTTGGGGCTGCTTTGCTTATAGTAATGGGTATATCATTTAATCAATACTTTTTTATAGGCGTTTCAATGATATTTGCTTTTATTACCATATTGTTTATACTATTCATATCAAAAAAAATAGATAAATACATGAGCAGTAATTCTATAATACTTGCAGGAATAGTTATATCATTATTTTTAAGTTCAGTTATGAGTTTTTTATCGTATATGTTTCCAAAATACTCAAACAAAATAATACTTTGGCAGCTTGGAAGTTTATTTGTGAGAAATAAAATAGATATTTTTATTATTATTGTAATGACATTAGTATTTTTATTAATACTTATGAAATATTCCAGTGTACTTGATATAATGACTTTCGGAGATGAAACTAGCTTATCGCTTGGAGTAGACGTGAAAAGAATGAGGATATTTTTTATATTAATATCTTCATTTATAACAGCAGTATTAGTTGCTTTTACTGGAGTAATAGGTTTTATTGATTTAGTGTCCCCTCATATAGCAAGAAAAATATTTGGGGCTAAGCATATTATAGTTTTTCCTGCATCTGCTTTAATTGGAGGGCTTCTTCTTAATGTTTCTGATATATTTTCTAGGATTATAGTTCAGGGTTCTAATATACCGATAGGTATAGTTACAGCTGTTATAGGTGCTCCTTTCTTTTTGTATATATTTATTTCAAATAAAAATAATGGAATGTAATATGAATAAAACTGTTATGGTAAAAGCGGAAAATGTATCTTTGTATTATAAAAATAATTCAAAGAAAAAAGAAGTATTGCAAAATATATCATTTGAAGTATGTAAAAATGAAAGTTTATGCATTATAGGACCTAACGGATGCGGAAAGAGTACTTTGCTAAAATCGATTTGCCACATAATAGATTTTGAAGGTGATATACTTATTAATAATAAAGATATAAGAAAAATAGATGCTTATAAAACTATAGCTATTATGAGTCAAATGTCTTCTATTTATTTCGTATATACTGCTTATGATACAATAATGATGGGAAGATATGCTAATTATAAAGACAAATTATTATCCATACCAAGCAAAGAAGATAAAGATTTTGTTATTCATTATATGGAAAAATTAAAGATAATGCATTTAAAAGATAAATTGATAACTGAACTTTCAGGCGGAGAGCTTCAAAGGGTTTTTTTAGCTAGGACTTTAGTACAAAATCCAAGTATTATATTGATGGACGAGCCTATAAATCATTTGGATTTAAATAGCCAGATAGAATTAATTTATAATTTAAAAGAATGGGTAAAAAATGGAGATAGGTGTATTATTGCTGTTCTACATGATATAAATGCTGCTTTAAATTTCGCAGATAAATTATTAGTTTTAAAAGATGGAAGCTCTAAATATTTTGGGAGTACAAATAATTTTGATATTTCATTATTAAACTATATATATGATATAGATGTTTTTGAGTATATGCATAATTCTTTTTTAAGGTGGTCATAATAAAATTATTTTCTAATTTATTTATCTAAATCTGAAGTGCAGTGAGGGCATTTTACTGCTTTTATATTTACTGAAGAACAGCAATACGGGCATATTTTTTCATTTGCCTCTTTATCATCTTTTTCTTTTTTTACCATTTTTTCTCTCATTTTATTGAATATTTTTATTATCATAAATATAGCTAAAGCAGTTATAAAAAAACTTATTATCGTATTAATAAAAACACCAAAACCTATAACAACAGCTCCAGCCTGTTTTGCTGCCTCTATTGAGGTATAAGGACCAGCATCAGAAATACCTTTTTTAATTACTATAAATATATTAGAAAAATCTATACCGCTTAATATCAGTCCTATAGGCGGCATTAATATATCTTCAACAAAAGAATTAACTATTTTAGTAAATGAAGCCCCAATAACTATACCTATTGCCATGTCCAATATATTGCCGCGCATGATAAATTTTTTAAACTCTTCTATCATAGATAAAAATCCTAGTAAAAATTTTATATATATTTGCATATAAATAATAAAGCAATTTATATTTTTTGCAAATTATACTTAATACTATTTTTATATAAACTTTGACAATTTATACTTATTTTAGTATAATAATATTATATGAAAGAAATTAACAGACTTAATGATTTATTTGTACGATATCTAATTGGTACTGAAGGTGATGAAGATATATTAGAAAATATTGTTAATGCTGTTTTAAATGATGTGGGTTTTGAGTCGGTTGGTAGTCTTGAAATAATTAATCCTTACAATTTAGCAGAAAATGAGAATTTAAAAGAGTCTATTCTCGATGTAAAAGCAAAAACTAAAGATGGTAAAAAGGTACTCATTGAAATACAGTTAGTTGGAAATAATAATTTTATAAAAAGAATATTGTATTATATAGCAAAAAATATAGCCTCTGAATTAAAAGAAAGTGATTTATATATTGGTATAAGTCAAATGATTAGTATTAGTTTTATAAATTTTAATTTAGATATAGGTAGTGAGACTGATATAAGAAGAGAACATAAATGTTTAACATTTTCTGATATTCATAATCCTAGTCTTAGACTTTATGATTTTCAGATACATTTTGTAGAGATTAAAAGATTTGCAGAAATACTAAAAAATGCTAGTATAAAAGACTATAATAAAAATAAACTTTTATCTTGGATTGATTTTTTTACTACTAAGGATTTAGAGAAATATATTGATAAATTAATAGGAGGTAACAGCATTATGTCTAAAGTAATAGATAAATACAAAAGATTTGTAGCCGATGAAAAAGAAATGTCAGCGTATAATGAAAGAGATACTTTTCTTTACGGACAGGCTGCTATGCTTCAATATGAGAGAGCAGAAGGCAAAAAGGAAGGCATAGAAATAGGTTTTCAGCAAGGTATAGAAAAAGAGAAATATTCATTGGCTAAAAATATGAAAAATAAAAACATGGATATCAATCTTATTAGTGAATTAACAGGACTAGGTATAGAAAAAATAAAAAACTTGTGAGTGCCTGATATTCGAAGAATGTCATGAGATTATATACGATCAAGTTTTTTATGGTGTAAATAAGAAATAAAAAACTTGTGAGTTTTATATATAAGCTGCGAACAAGTTTTTATGTTTAATAAAAATTATAATTAAGAAAAATTAATAATAGGAAAAATATTATGTCAACTAATATTGCTGTGCTTTATAAAAGTAAATATGGAACAACAAGAACTTATGCTAAATGGATAGCCGATAAACTTCATGGGGATTTATATAGTATTGATAATGTAACTATTCAAAATTTAAATAATTATGAGTTTATTGTATTTGCAGGAGCTTTATATGCTGGTAAACTTTCTTCTGCTAAGAGAATAAAACAGTTTTTTAATAAGTTAAAAGGTGATAAGCATTTGTATTGTGTTGTAGTTGGGCTTGGCAATCCTGATGATAAGGAACTATATAATAATGCTGTTAATCAAAATTTTAAATCTGATATAAAAGATAATATGAAATTTTATTTTTTAAGAGGATCTATAGATTTTGATAAATTAAAACTTCATCATGCCTTAATGATGCATATGCTAAGAAGAATAATATCGGCTAAAGCAGTAAAAACAGAAGATGAAAAATTATTATTAGAAAATTACGGTAAAAAGATAGATTTTATCAATAAGAGTGCAGTTGAAGAAATAGTGCTTGATATAAAAAATAAGAATAAAGAACTTCAGAAGTAAGCAAATTTTATAATAATATTAAAAAAATATAAATTTTTTAGATGTATTTTTCTGCTTTTTCGTATTAATAAGTATATAGATATATTAAAAAATAATTGAAAAAATAATATTTATAGTGTAGAATTAAAATATGCTTATTAAAAA